>JALUUN010000664.1 GCA_027021325.1 Planctomycetota bacterium | reverse complement strand
AGGGGCAACGCACCCTCTGCGCCCAGGACCGCCTCGGGATCGAGGGCGGCCACGTCGCGGATGCGGGCCAGGCCCAGGGTCCGCAGGCCCAGCCGCAGGTCCTCGAGGACGAAGGAGGGCTGCCGGGCGCCCTCGACGCGGGCGTCCATGCGGCGCCGCCATGCGGGGCCGCAGGCGTCCAGCCAGCGGTCGACGGGGGCGTCCCCTCCCGCAGCGAGCACGCGCAGGCCCGCGTCCACCCGCCGCTGCAAGGGCGTGGAGCCCGCCGGGAGCCGGCCGCCCGTGTAGGGAATGCCCAGGCGATCGAAGGCGCGCCTGAGGGCCACGTCGTGGGTGCCGGCGGCGCGGGTCACCACGGCGATGGTCTCGGGGTGCGCGCCCTGGCGTAGCAATTCGTGGATGCGGCAGGCGGTCTCCCGGGCTTCGCCCTCGGCACCGGCGGCGTCGAAGACCTGGATGGTGGGCCGGGGTGCGCCGGCGCCGGAGGGCATGCGGAAGGTCGCGCCCGGGAGCAGCCGCTGCACCAGCGGCTCGATGAAGGCCGGAAGGGGCGCGTCCGCCCCGTCGCCTTCGGGGTCGGGAGGGGCGTCCACGTAGACGCGCGCGCCGCCGCGGAAGAGGGCCTCGATGAGGTCGAGGCCGCGCCCCGTGACGTCGCTGAATCCATGGACGAACACGCGCTCGCCGACGAGGGCTTCGGCCTCGCCGTCCTTCAGGGCTTCCGTGGCGGCGTGCAGGACGTCGTCGATCCGCCCGATGCCGGCCTCGCGCATGGCCGCGGCCGTTTCCGCCGCCACGCGGAGCACGCCGCGGGCGGAACGGGTGGAGGGATCGTCTCCGCGAGACTCCAGGCAGCTCAGGGCGGCCTCCAGGTGCTCGGGCTCGAAGCCGGCGCTGTAGAGATCGCGCACGCTGGGGATGACCGTGCCCGGCCCGTCGCGCAGGCCGGCCAGGAGGGGCGCGAGTTCCGGTGCGGCGGCGGCCTGGCGCCGGGCCAGGACCTCGAAGAACTCGCCGCCGGCGACGGGCGGGCGGCCGGCGGCTTCCAGGATCTCCAGCGCCAGCGTCCAGAGGGTCTGGATGACGATGCCCGTGAGCACCTTGCGGTCTCCGGAGACCAGGCGCGCGGCCAGGTGGCGCCGCAGGGCACCGGAGGAGACGACCAGGCGCAGCGGAGGGGAGCCGGCGCCGGTCCCGCTCGTGTCCAGGGCCTCCACCACGTCGGCGAGCAGCCGCTCCTCCAGGGCACGGGAGCCGGGGCGGAGGATCAGGCGTTCGCTCTCCGCCATCATGCTTTCCTTCCTCCACGCATGGCGGGCATTGTACGGGGGGCGGGGGACAGGAGGTGTGTTCCGGTAGGATGTCCCGTCGGGTGATCGTCATGGAAGAGCATCTCGTTCAGGACTCGGGCCTGCCGGACGGCTACACGCTCTTCCTGGTTTCCGACGGTTCGGGTCGGACCATCGAGGGGGTGGTGCGCGCCGCGCTCACGCAGTTCTCGGAGGAGAAGGACGTGGGCATCCGGCGCTTCTCCGATGTCCGCCGGCGGGACGAGGTGCTGCACATCGTCCGGCGGGCCGCGGAGAGCGGCGGCATCGTGTTGCACACGCTGGTGCTGGCCGATCTCAGGCAGGCCATGGTGGAGGAGGGGCGCCGCCGCCAGGTGGAGGTGCACGACGTGATGGGGCCCGTGCTGGATCGCCTGAAGATCCGGCTCAACATCTCGCCGAAAGCGGAGCCCGGTCTCTTCCACCAGCTCGACGAGGACTACTACCGCCGCATCGAGGCGGTGGACTACACGGTGAAGCACGACGACGGCCAGCACCCCGCCGACCTGCCCCTGGCGGACATCGTCCTCGTGGGCGTCTCCCGCACCTGCAAGACGCCCCTGAGCATCTTCCTCTCCTACCGGGGCTGGCGCGTGGCCAACGTGCCCGTCGTGCCCGAGATCCCCCTGCCGCGGACGCTAGACAAGGTGGACGTCCGCCGCGTGGTGGCGCTCACCATGAATCCGGAGCAGCTCCGCCGGGTGCGCACCGCCCGCGTGCGCCGCATGGGCCACCGCATTCCCGCCCACTACGTGGACCCGGAGTGCATCATGGTCGAGAGCCGCTTCGCCAGGGGGCTCTACAGGACCCACGGCTGGCCCATCGTGGACGTCACCAACAAGTCCCTGGAGGAGATCGCCAGCGAGGTCCTCCTGCTGGTGCGCCGCGGGGAGGCGTGACACCCCTCGCGCCGGGGTGCTGGGCTCTCAGGCCTGCTCCCGGCTGGCCTCCAGGTCGGCCTGCGCCGCGGCCAGGCGGGCGATGGGGACGCGGTAGGGGGAACAGGAGACGTAGTCCAGCCCCTCGCGCACGCAGAACTTGACGCTCGAAGGTTCGCCGCCGTGCTCGCCGCAGATGCCGATCTTCATGCCGGGACGGGAGCGACGGCCGCCGGAGACGCCCAGGCGCACGAGCTGCCCCACGCCCTTCTGGTCCAGCACCTGGAAGGGGTCCGTCTTCAGGATGCGGTCGTGCAGGTAGGCCGGCAGGAACGAACCCGCGTCGTCGCGGCTGAGGCCGAAGGTCATCTGGGTCAGGTCGTTGGTGCCGAAGGAGAAGAACTCCGCTTCTTCCGCGATCTCGTGAGCCAGCAGCGCGGCGCGGGGGATCTCGATCATGGTGCCCACCTTGTAGGCCACCTCCGTGCCCTCCTTCTCCATCACGCGCGCCGCCTCCCGCCGCACGACGGCGGCCTGGGCGGCGAACTCGTTGAACTCGGAAACCAGCGGGATCATGATCTCCGGTTCCACCGCGATCCCCTCCCGCCGGGCGCGGATGGCCGCGCGAATGATGGCGCGGGCCTGCATGGCCGTGATCTCGGGATAGATGATGCCCAGGCGGCAGCCGCGGAAACCGATCATGGGGTTGGCCTCGCGCAGGCGGGAGATCCGGGCGCGGATGGCCTCCTCGCTGATCTTGAGTTCCCGCGCCAGCTCCCGGATCTCCGGCTCCTCGTGGGGCAGGAACTCGTGCAGGGGCGGATCCAGGGTGCGGATGGTGACCGGGAAGCCGTCCATGGCGCGGAAGATCTCGAAGAAGTCCTGCTCCTGGTGCGGCTCCAGGAGCGCCAGGGCCTCCTCCCGTTCCTCGACCGTGTCCGAGAGGATCATCTGTCGCATGCGCAGGATGCGATCCCCCTCGAAGAACATGTGCTCCGTGCGGCAGAGTCCGATCCCCTCGGCGCCGAACTGCCGGGCCTTGGCGGCGGATTCCGGCGTGTCGGCGTTGGTGCGCACGCCGGTCTTCCGCACGGCGTCGGCCCATTCCATGAGCTTCTTGAACTCGCCCTCGAGTTCCGGTTCGCGCGTCGGGATGCGTCCCTCGTAGACGGTCCCCGTGGACCCGTCCAGGGTGATCCACTCGCCCTTGCGCAGCACCTTGTCGCCGACGGCGATGGTGCCCTGCTGGTAGTCCACCGTCAGGTCGCCTGCGCCGCAGATGCAGCACTTGCCCATGCCGCGGGCGACGACGGCCGCATGACTGGTCATGCCTCCGCGGGCCGTGAGGATGCCTGCGGCGGCCACCATGCCGTGGAAGTCCTCGGGCGCCGTCTCGACGCGCACCAGGATCACCTGGCGCCCCTCCTTGGCGGCCTGCTCCGCCTCGTCCGGGTCCAGGATGATCTCACCCCCGGCGGCGCCCGGAGAGGCCGGAAGCCCGGTGGTCAGCGGTGTGGCGTCCGCGTCGGGGTCGATGCCCGGATGCAGGAGCTGATCCAGGGCCCCGGCATCCACGCGCAGGACGGCTTCATCGCTGGTGATGAGCTTCTCCTCGACCATGTCCACGGCGATCTTCACCGCCGCCGTGGCC
>JALUUN010000663.1 GCA_027021325.1 Planctomycetota bacterium | reverse complement strand
CGAGGCGCTGGACGGCGGCCGAGCTCCTGCGCTGGAAGGTGGCCTACCGGGCGGCGCTGGACCTCGCCGCCTGATCTTCCGGCCCGGAAGTGATCCAGCGGATGGGGCCAGATTCCTCGTGGCACTCCTCCAGGGCGCTGGCCAGGATCCGGGCCAGTTCCTCGGGCGGGTAGCGGCTCGGATCCGTCGCCGGGGCGCGGCGCGTGCCGCGGGCGGCCAGATGCCCCCGGGGATGGAAGAACCAGCCGTCCTCCTCGATGCGGCCGCGCAGGAGGTCGCCGAGATGGCGTTTCTCCCGGGCCTCGCGCAGGACGCCGAGGTTGTTGCCGTCCTTGAAGACCAGGAAGCGTGCGCCCCGCCGGAAGATGGCTCGGTGCAGGCCCGGCTTGTCCTCGTCGAGGAGGACCGCGACCTCGCCGAAGAAGGGGGTGGACTCGACGATGCGGGCGACCTCGCCGCTGAGTTCGGCGATGCGCACGAAGCCATCCAGGATGCGGTGGAAGTGCTCCAGGAGCTCCGGCGGTTCCGGGCACATGTGCTTGAGGGCGAGGAAGGTCCCCGACAAGCCGTAGATCCCGTAGCGCGAGGGGAAGCCCAGGCGCGTGAGATTGCCGTCGCGGCGCTGGGCGTCGAGGAGATCGGCGATCGGCCCGACCTCGCGCTCCAGCTTGCGGACCTCTTCCTCGCTCAGGTCCTCGGGGAGTTCTTCCCGCAGGAGGACCCGGAAGCAGGACTGGACGCTGCCGTCGGCGAGGCGGCGGCTGCGGATGCCGTGGCCGCCCGCTTCGAGTTCCAGGGCGACGTCGTCGGCGCTCATGCCCGATCCGTCCCAGGTGGCGGGCTTCAGCTCGACCTCCCAGGTCTCCTCGGGGAACAGACGCTTCCACAGCCAGATCGATGCGGCTGTATCCACGTCCAGGTCGAGATGGGTGTAGATCCTTGCCATGCGAACGAGCCCTCACGTACTCGCTTCGTCGTGGATGGGGGAGCTGAGAGGGCGCTTGAGGACGGGAAATCAGGGGGCGGCGCCTCGCCTCCGTTCTAGCCGGTCCCCGGCGCCGGAGGCAAGGAAAGCCGGAAGGCGGATTCCATCAGGTGTTCGAGGCGGGACCCGCCGGCGGCCGGTCCTCGGGTGCCGGCGGGCCGGAGTCCTCCCCCGGCTTCTCGGCCGGCGACTCCTCGCAGCCGCTGTCCGCAGCCGCGGCGCCCCCCGCCCCGGCCGGTTCCCGGCGCTCCCAGGCTCCTTCCTCTTCTCCCGCGCCCGGCTCGAGGCGGGCGTCCTCGGGCGGGCCGTCGTGCTCCCGCGCCGGGGCGTGGGGATCGAGCTCCGGCAGGCGGGTCCCCTCGGCCGCCTTCTCCAGATCCCGCGCGATGCTGCGGCTCTCGGACTGGAGCTCGCGCAGGGTCTCGTCGATCCCGGTCTCCCGGCGGATGTCCTCGAGCTCGCGCTTGAGACGGAAGAACCAGCGCCCCACGTCCTTCAGGACCTCCGGCAGCCGGCCCCCGAAGACCAGGAGGCCGACGACCAGGGCCAGGAGGACCTCCGTGCCGCTGATCCAGGCGGGCGCGATCACCCCGGGATTCTACGGCTGGCGCGGCGGTGCCGGGGGCGCGTCCTCCACCAGGAAGCGCGGCTGGAGGTTGAAGAAGAAGCCGGTCTGGCCCTGGGACTGATCCCGCTCCACCCCCACCTCCAGGACCAGGTCGTGGCTGTAGTGGCGCAGAGCGAGCTGGCTGCGCTTGCTGGCCCCGCCGGTGAAGTTGTGGGGCTGCACGAGGCGCAGGCCCCATTCGTCGGCCAGACGCCAGTCGATGAAGGCCTGGGCCTGGCTGAAGAGCCCGTCCACCTTTTGCAGGGCGACTCCGTACTCCAAGCGTTCGTGGGGCCGGACGGCGAGGCGCCCGAAGAACTCCACGAGGTTGCCTTCGTGGAGGTTCTGCCGCAGGCGCGTGTCCACGCGCAGGCCCTCCAGGGTCTCGCCATAGGTCCCCGGCGTCCAGGTCATCCGCAGCTCCGCCGGCCCCCAGCGCTCGCTGCTCTCGAAGGAATGGGGGTAGGGGAAGAGGGGATCCTGGAGGGGCTCGGCGGGGTCCGGGTACCAGGGGAAGAGCAGATCCACATCCAGCCAGGAGGCGTCACTCCCCGGCGCGTAGAAGAACTGGCGCAGGCTCAGCTCGACGGCCTGGCCGCTTCGCGCCAGGTCTCGCTCGTCGAGGAGGGGCAGCCCGGCCGGGTCGTCACCGGAGGCACCGCGGCTGCGCAGGCGGACCTGCGGCAGGACGCGGTGCTGCCAGCCATGCTCCCAGTCCTTGAAGAGGAGGGTGCCGATCTCGACGAAGCCCTCGGTGAGGGCGCGCGAGGCGCCGCCCGCGCCGAGCAGGTCCTCGTCGTAGGCGAAGCCCTGGAAGCGGGCGCCCGGCCGCACGAAGAGTGGACCGGCGTGCAGGGGCAGGGCGAGCTCGGCGTCGAGGATCGCGCGGTCCCGCAGCAGCGTCGGCTGCGAGGCGAAGGGCGGAAGCCCCGGCGCGGCCACGATCTCCCGGTCCCGGAGCTCGAGGCGGGCGAGTTCCACGCTCCAGGAGAAGTTCACCGGCACGAGTTCGTCGTCGCCGGCGATCCAGCGGGCGGGAAGATCGAGGAGTGTCGTGGAGTACCAGGCGTAGCGCAGGCGCGGCAAGGCGTCGAGCTGCTGCGGCGCCGCTGATCCCGGGGCGGGGAAGCCCTCCAGGGGCGTGAAGCCGGGCTGGTCCAGGCGGCCGTAGGCCCAGACGTCGAAGAAACTGCCGGCGCCGGCGTGGCGGAGGTAGGCCTCGGTACGGGCGTCGTCCTGGTGGATCCAGTCCTCGTTGAAGAACTCCGGGTCCACCAACGGGTCGCTGGTGAGGGCGGCGTCCAGGTCCAGGCGCCAGCCGTCCCCGAGCTCGAAGCGGTTGTCCAGGCGCAGCCGCCAGCGCGTGTCGTCCGCGCGCCCGACCCGGTCTGCCAGCCGGTGGACATCGCTGGCCCGGTCCTGCAGCCCGAAGAGGCGCCAGTTTCCGGTCCAGATGCCGGAGGCGAGATCCATGCGCAGGTCCACGGGCAGACCGCGGCGGCTGGAGAGGGTCGGGAACAGGCTCCAGTCCAGGGAGGCTCCCAGGACCTCGCCGCTGCCGCCGAACTCCGGCACCAGGGCCGTGCCCAGAGCGCGGTTCGAGTTCAACTCCAGCCGCCGGAGCCCGAAGAAACTCTCGCCGGTCTCGAAGTCCGGGGTGGGGACCGGCAGGAGCTCCACGCCGCCGATCTCCAGGCGGCCGGCGGAGGGAGACCAGCGCCACTCCCCGTCGGGCAGGGGCCGGCCATGGAGCTCGCCGATCCGCAGCTCGTAGTGGGGCGGGGCCTCGTTGCAGGTGGTCAGGGCGACGTTGCGGGCGTGGAGGGAGCGGTCGGCCTCCTCCCGCAGGCGGCCCGAGCGGATGCGGAAGGGCCAGCCGCGCGGGCCCTGGCCGTAGCCCAGCTCGAAGTCCACGTTCCAGACCTCGGTCCAGCCTTCCTGGACGCGGTGGCGGAAGCGGTCGCAGCTCAAACGGATCTGCGGCGAGCGCAGGTAGACGCGGCCGTCGAGGAGGACCTCCTCCAGGAGTTCCTCACCGCCGGGCGCCCAGCTCAGGAGGGTCCGGCTCCAGGCCCCGCCGAGAAGGCGCTCGGGCTCGGCCGGCGGCCGCGGGCGGCGGCCGGGCCGGATCGCTTCCTCGGCTCGCGCCTCCTCCCAGCGCGCCCGGTCGAAGCGCAGGATGGCCAGGTCCGCCCGCAGCTCGCGCTCGGCCTCCTCGATGCGCAGGCCGAAGACCCGCAGGACGATCTCCTTCTCCAGGACCTCGGGCTCCAGGCGGTCGAAGCGCAGCGCACTCCGGGCCTCGGGATCCTGCGGCCCCAGGAGGAAGGGCTCGGGCTCCGGGATCTCCGGCGGCCCCGGCTCCTGGGCCGCCACCAGGAGCGCAGCCAGGAGCGCGAGCGTCACCGGCCGCCCTCCTCCTCATCCTCGGCCGCCGGCCGGCGCCGCGGCGGGCCCGCGTCCAGGAGACGGCCCGGGCCGCTCTCGGGAAGCCCGAGGCTGAGGTCGAAGCGCACCCACTCGCCGAGGAAGACGCTGCCGTCGGGGCGTTCCAGGCGCGCCGGCGCCTCCGGGCTTCCCTGGAGCAGGAGGAGCTCCTCCTCCGGGCGGTACTCGACGACAGCGGCCCGGGCCCGGGCTTCCGGATGTTCCAGGTCGGCGCCGCCGAGGAGGCGCAGGACGCTGGCGCCCGGGGCCTCCGACCACTCGACGCGGTCGGCTGCGCCGCGCAGCCCCTGGGCCGGACTCTCGAAGCGCACCCCCCCTTCGAACCAGCCCGCACGGCGGCCGAAGGCGGCCTCGTCGCCGCGGATGCGGAGATCCTCGCGCGGGCCGGCGGCGGCCGTCTCGCCGCTTCGCTCCGCCGCTCCAGCCTCCCCTTCGTCGCCGGGGCCCGCGGGCAGGCTCCGGAGCACGGCCCAGGCGTCCTCGCGCAGGCGGACCTCGCCGTCGGGCCGGAGGCGCAGTTCCTCGCGAGCGCCCATCTCCAGGCTGCGTCCTTCCTCGCGCAGGCCGCGGACCCGCACCGGGTTCCCCTTGCCGAGGAGGAGGAGTTCGCCGCCCGGCGTCCAGCGGGCCTCGTCGGCCCCGGCACTCAGGCTGCCGCTGAAGCGGACGTCGCGCAGGAGTTCCCAGGTGCCGTCCTCCAGCTGGCGCATGAGGCGCGCCTGGACGACGACCGGCGGGCCGCTCATGCCGAAGGCCTCGGCCGGCACCTCGATGGAAGGGCCTCCGTCCAGGATCGGCCTCCCGCCGGCGAAGACCATGCGGGCGGCGCTGGCTTCGGTGGCGCCGTTCCCCTCCTCCAGGCCAAGGACCGCCCTCGCCGGACTGCCGCGCAGCTCCGCCTGGCTGGGGTCCCGGAAGTAGAGGGAGCTTCCTGCCAGGCGGTTCTCTCCCTGGACCCAGACGATGGAGCCG
>JALUUN010000662.1 GCA_027021325.1 Planctomycetota bacterium | reverse complement strand
AGGGCAGGAGCCGGTGCTCATCGCGTAGGATGGACCTGGCCATGGCCACTGCGGCGGCCGCCGGCGCGTAGTAGGCCGATCCGGTCTTCAGGAGCTGCACGATCTCGGCACCGCCGTGCCGGGTGCGCTCGTTGATGGCTTCGATCTCCTCCTCCCCGAGGAGGGCGGTCACCGACACTCCGTTCACCGTCGAGAACTCGGGCATGGGCACCATGCTGTCGCCGTGGCCGCCGAGGACCATGCAGCGGGCGTCGCGCCGCCCGCCGCCCATCGCCTCGCTGATGAAGTACGCCATGCGCGCCGAGTCCAGGACCCCGGCCATGCCCACCACGCGCGGCTTCTCGAAGCCGAGACGCGCGGCCATGAGATAGACCATGGTGTCCAGGGGGTTGGTGACGGCGATGACCCGGGCATCGGGCGAGCCCTCGCGGATGTAGTCCGAGACGGCATTGACGATCCTGCCGTTGACCTCCAGGAGGTCGCTCCGGTCCATGCCCGGCTTGCGCGGCATCCCGGCGGTGACGATGAAGAGCTCGGATCCGTGGGTGTCCTCGGGATCGTTGGTCCCGAGCACGCGGGTCTGGTAGCCCTCGACGGCCCCGGCCTGGTTCAGGTCGAGGGCGATGCCCTGGGGCTTGCCCTCGACGATGTCGATGAGGACGACCTCCTCGGCGATTTCCTTCTCGGCGAGGCGCTGGGCGCAGGTCATGCCGACGAAGCCGGCGCCGACGACGGTGACACGGGTCATGGCGATGATCTCGAAGGGTGTACGAGGGGAGCTGGGCCCCGAAGGGAGCCGCATAGGATAGCGGCGCCGGCCGCCGCCCGCCCCGGCGCGGCCGGCTCAGGATTCTTCGTCAAGGAAGGAGGTGCCGTTCTCCTCCCACCAGGTCTTCCAGGCCTGGTAGCCGCGCTGGAGATCCTCGGGCCCGGCCTGATAGTCGTAGCCGAGGTTCTGGCCGGTGATGCGCCGCAGAGCGTCCTGGGCCGCCTTGCGCACGAAGCTCACCTCGTCCAGCAGAGCCTCGATCAGGTAGGGCACGGCCGGCCGCGCGTTCCAGTCCCCGAGGGTGTGGGCGGCGAGAAAGCGCGTGAACTCGTAGGGATCGGAGAGCAGCGGATAGATGTGCGGGAGCAGCCGCGGGTCCTGGGTGTCCTGGAGCTTCTCCAGGGCGTCGTAGCGCACCCGGTCGTCCTGGTCCTGGAGCTGCCGCAGCAGACCGGCGATGGCCGGCGGAAAGGCTTCGGCCTCGGGCTCAGCGCCGGCCTCCCGGGCCACTTCGGCGAGGCCCTGCAGCTCGTCGCCGAGGCGCGCGAGCTCGTCGCGCAGGGACTCCAGGGCGCTGCGCGTCGCCCGCTGCCGGTCCTCGATCACCGACACCTGCGCCTCCAGGCCGGAGAGCCGCTGGCGCACCCGGGCGCTCTCCTCGGCGAAGGGGCGGAGGGCCTCGAGACCAGCGGCGAGTTCCTTCAAGGCCGCCTCCACCGCGTCCAGCCGCGCCTCGACCCCGTCCCCGAGACGGTCCAGCTCGGCCTCGAGGAGGCCGCGGCGTTCGCGCTCCTCGCGCAGGCCCCGGGCCAGGTCCTCCGCGAGGCCGCGCGCACCCGCCTCCAGACTGTCCAGGCGGGCCTCGACGCCCCGAATCGCCTGATCCCCCGCTTCCTTCCGGTCGTACCAGACGAAGGCCGCCGCCGCCCAGCCCAGAAGACCGACCAGGAGCAGCAGGAAGACCGGCAGGCCGCCCCCACCCCGGGCGCCGCGGCCGGCGGCGCCGAGGAGCTCCAGGCAGGCCCGGCAGAGGACGCGCTCGCCCTCACGCAGGGCGGCTCCCTCCTCGAGTTCCACGAGGGGGACGGACTGGTCGCAGAGGTTGCAGAAGTGGACTTCCGACATGGGCCGGGCGGGGCGGCGGCTCAGCTTAGCAGCGGGGACGTCCTCCACCCTAGGCCGGCCCGGCCCCGCGGAAACCGGAACCGCACCGGGAGGCGAGGGCCCGGGCGGCCACGGCCAGGACCATGCCCAGGGAAAGGAGGAAGGGAACCGGCCGCCGCGGCGGCTCCGCCGCCTGCACCGCCTCGACGAAGCGGCGGAAGGGCTCGGCGGAGGCCGCGGCCTCGCCCGTCTCGGCGGGCAGGGTCCAGACGAGGCCTGCGGGGGAACGGAGCTCCAGGGCGGCGCCCGGCGGGAAGGGGCCGGCGCCGCGCAGATCCGCCCCGAGGGGATCCAGGGGCCGCCAGGCGCCCGCCTCCTCCACCCCGGCTTCCCGGACCTGCCAGCCGGGACCGCCCCCTTCCAGGAGGACGCGGCCGCCGGCCCGGCGCAGGCGCGGCGCGGAGGCCTCGTCGGCCAGGGCTGCGGCGAGCTCCAGGAGGGCGGGACCCGGCTCGACGGCGGCCACGGCCAGGAGGCCGCCGCCCGCGAGCCGCCGCAGGCCGGCCACGACCTCGCCCGAGGCATCCCGGAGCAGGGGCTCCCAGCCGGGCCGCAGGCGCATCCGGTCCCGGGCCCCGGTGGCGAGCCCCGTCTCGGGCAGGGGCCACAGGGCTTCCTCCTCCGGAAGCAGACGTTCCGGGCCCGTCTCCAGACCGCGGGCGGCGGCCGCGAGCAGCCGCTCGCGCAGGCCGGCCTCCCCCAGGACCTCCCCCGCCTCGCGCAGCCAGTCCAGGGCCCCGGGCCTGCCGACGGGCACGAGGAAGAGGGGCGCCCGCGCAGCCCGCAGGCGCCCGAGCACCCCTTCGCGGGCCGCGGGAGGCACCTCGCCATCGCTCACGAGCACCCCGGTCTCCCCCGGGCCGAGGCCGGCGAGCCAGGGCTCCAGGACCTCCTCCAGGCGGGTCGGACCAAAGGGAGGCTCCTCCCGCAGCCGGACCGCCTCCTCCGGCCGCCGCGGGTCCAGGGCCGCCCCGAGGACGGCGCCGAAGGGCCGGACCCGGAAACCGGCCTCCTCCGGCCAGACGCGGGCGAGGGCGGTTACGGCCTCCAGGGCCTCGTCCCAGGGACGGCGGCCGCCCGCCTCCTCCTCGCCCATGCTGCCGCTCCGGTCCAGAAGGATCTCCAGGCCGGCGCCGGGCGGCGGCGCTGCTTCGAAGGGCGGCGGCCCCTCGCCGGGCCAGGCGAGCCAGTCCTCCAGGCGGCCCGAGGCCAGGAGCCGGACGGCACCGGCGGGGACCGGCCTCGCCCCGGCCAGGGGTCCAGGAGCCCGGTACAGCTGGACCGGGGCCGTTCCGGCCTCCTCGGCCCGGACCCAGCCAGGCGGCAGGACCTCCTCCGCCCGGACTCCCGGACCGAGGGCGGCCACCGCCGCCCCGGGCGGGCCCAGCCAGCGAAGGACCCGGTCGCGCTCCGTCCCGTTCTCGACCCAGGCGAGGCGCAGGCGCACGGGCCCCTCGGGCGCGGCGGCCGCCCCGAGCAGGATCTCCGCCCGCTCCGCTCCCAGGGGGCGGATCTCGGCGGCGGGGGCCTCGAGGCCCTGCACCTGGAGGTCCAGGCGGCCCCGCTCCCAGTCCGGGCCGGCCAGGCGGACGCCCAGAAGAAGCCTCCCGCTCCGCGGCCAGGAGGCCGGTGCCTCCAGGGCCAGGATCCGCGGCCCGGAATCCAGGGGCTCCCAGAGGACCTGGATCCCGGCCCAGGCCGCCGCCGGCGGGAGCGGGTCCGTCGCGCGGCCGTCCGTATGGACTTCCAGGACGTCGCCCCGGCGCAGGCGCGGGCGCAGGGCTTCGAGGGCCGCGCCCAGAGGCGTCGCCTCGCCCACGGAGGCCCGGCTGCCCCAGGGCCGGAGGCGGTCCCGCAGCTCGAAGGCGCGGCCGGGATCGAAGCCCGGCCGGGCCCCGAGCTCCTGCGCCCGCCGCCTGGCGGCGCCGGCGGCGCTCGGACTGCGGTCGAGGAGGAGGAAGCGGCGCCCCGGCGCCGGCAGCCCGGGCGTCAGGGCGGCCGCCCAGGCCAGAACGGCCAGAAGAAAGAGGACGCGGGCCAGACGGCGCACCTCCACGCCTCAGACCGGAAGCCCCGGGGCTCCGGCCCGCCGCTCGCCGAGTTCCGGCTTCGGCTCGGCGCGGTCGATCCAACCGCCGCCGAGGAGGCGGCCGCTGCGGTACACCGCGAGCCCCTGGCCCGGCGCCACCGCCGCGACCGGCGGCTCGAAGCGCACCCGCACCCGCCCGGTCTCGGCGAGGGCCTCGACCGTGGCCGGGTGGCCGCCCGGGGTGGAACGGTACTGGGCCTCGACGTCCTCCCAGACCTCCCCGGGGCGCAAGCGGCAGCCGAAGGTCTCGAAGCCGGCGACCTCGACCTCGTCCAGCCAGGTCGCCGCCCGCGGGCCGACGAGGACGTCGCCGCTTTGGACGTCGATGTCCACCACGTAGAGGGGTTCCGGGGCGGCGAGGCCGAGGCCGCGCCGCTGGCCGCGGGTGAAGCCCATGCAGCCCTCGTGGCGCCCGAGGACACGGCCGTCCACATGGACCAGGCGGCCCGGCCGCCCGAGGCCGCCGCGGGCCCGGAGGACGTCACGGTAGTCGCCGGTGGGCACGAAGCAGATCTCCTGGCTGTCGGGCTTGGCGAAGACCGGCAGGCCGGCTTCCTCGGCCAGACGCCGGGTCTCGGCCTTCTGCAGGCCGCCGACCGGCAGGAGGGTGCGCGCCAGGGCCCGCTCTCCTACCGGAAACAGGACGTAGCTCTGGTCCTTGCGGCGGTCGCGCCCGCGCCACAGCTGCGGGCCCTCCGGGCCGGCCTCGATGCGCGCGTAGTGGCCGGTGGCGACGAATTCCGCCCCCACGGCGTCGGCCAGGCGCAGGACGGCCCCGAACTTGATGTCGCGGTTGCAGACCGCGCAGGGGTTCGGAGTGCGGCCGCGGGCGTACTCCTCCCGGAAGTAGTCCTGGATGGCCCCGAACTCCTCGGCCATGTCCACGGCGTGCCAGGGGATGCCCAGGCGGTCGGCGACGCGGGCGGCGTCATGGGCGTCCTCGGCCGAACAGCAGCCCTGACGCGGCCGGCAGGTGCCCGGCGGCGCCTCGA
>JALUUN010000661.1 GCA_027021325.1 Planctomycetota bacterium | reverse complement strand
CCATGGTCAGGGGGGGGAGGGGAGCGGTGGAAGGCCATCGTTCCCCTTCCAGCTCCGCTGCGGCGGCCCGATCCAGGATGACGGTGGCCCGGGGATGGAGGCGGACGAGGCTGGCCGGGCAGGCCGGGGAGAGAGGACCTTCCAGCATGGCCTTCACGGCGGACGCCTTGGCCGCGCCGAGGGCCACGAGGAGCAACTCCCGCGAGGCGAGGATCTCGGCGGGGCCGAGAGTGAGAGCCTCCTCGGGGCAGCACCCGCCGGGAAAGCGCGCCGCGTTGGCACGGCGCGTGACCTCGTCCAGCACGACCCGCGCGCACCCGCGCCCGAAGCTCGTGCCCGGTTCGTTGAAAGCCACGTGACCGTTGGCACCGATGCCGAGCAGGACCAGGTCCAGGCGCCCGAAAGCCTCCAGGCGTTCCCGGTGGCGCGCGACCACATCTCCTTCCCCGCGGGCGTCGACGGGAAGAAAGGCCTGTGGGGCGGCGCCGATGGGCGCCAGGAATTCGTCCTGGATCTGCGTGGCCATGCCTCCCGCCCGTCCCGGACCGAAAGCGATGAACTCGTCCAGGTGCGTGAAGCGGAAGGAGGAGAGAGAGACGTCCGATTCCCGGACCGCCTGCGCCGCCAGGCGGAAGAAGTCTCGGAAGGTGTTTCCGGAGGCCAGGCAGACGCGGGGTTCGGAGCGCTCGTGGGAGAGGTCGAGGACCCGGGCCAGGACGTGCCAGGCGGCGGCCTTCTCGTTCTCGCAGACCACGACCGCCGGCCCCGCGGGAAAGGCCTGTTTCCTGGTCACGCCCGGGTCGCCCTCTGGCATGGTGGAGATGATGGCGCGCCCGCGCCGGTCCGTCCACCCGAAAGAGATCTCCTCCCATGAGCGATCCGGTCCGACCGGTGGTAGAACCCCTGACGGGCGGGCGAGGAGGAACGCGCGCCGGGACGGCTCTCTCTGCGGCCTTGTGGGGCGAGGGGTCTTCGCCCCATGCGGCTGCAGGAAGCGATACCGGCGGTGCGCGCCTTTCCAGGACGACCCGCCAGGGAGGAGCATGCATGGACTGGATCAAGATCGGAGGGTGGCTGGGACTCTTGACTGTCGCCATCGGAGCCTTCGGTGCGCATGGGCTCCAGGAGCGTCTGCAGGCCACGGGATACGAGGATCAATTCCGCACCGGTGTCCTCTACCAGATGTTCCACGTGGCGGGACTCCTCCTGGTCGGTCTGATCCTGCGCCAGGCGACGGCGCGGGGGGAAGCAGACCTCTGGCTGCGCCTGGCCCCCTGGGGTTTCGTCCTGGGCATCCTGCTCTTTTCCGGGTCTCTCTACGCCCTGGCTCTGACCGGCAGCAAGGGCTTCGGCGCCGTCACTCCCATCGGAGGGCTGCTCTTCATGGGAGGCTGGCTCGGGCTGGCGCTTTCCTGCCTGCCCGGCCGATAGTCCCTGCGTGTGCGGCATTGCTGGAATCATGCGGCCCGGCGGGGCGGGCGAGGGCGACGGCGAGCTGGTCCGGGAGATGTTGCTGGCCCTGCGCCACCGAGGTCCGGACGGAAGCCGCGTGGAGGAACGCGGTGGGGCCACGCTCGGACACGCGCGTCTGGCGATCATCGACCTGGAGACGGGGGACCAGCCCCAGTCCGACGAGAGCGGCCGGATCCGCGTCGTGGTCAACGGCGAGATCTACAACTACGTGGAGCTGCGCCGGGACCTCGAGGCGCGGGGCCATCGCTTCCGGACGCGCAGCGATGTGGAGGTGATTCCCCACCTCTACCGGGAGCGGGGGGAGGCCTTCGTCGAGGACCTGCGCGGCATGTTCGCCATTGCGCTGCACGACGAGGAAAGGGACCGGCTGGTTCTCGTGCGGGATCGGCTGGGGCAGAAGCCGCTCTACCACGCCGGCACCGAAGGCGCCTTCTTCTTCGCCAGCGAACTCTCGGCCTTCGAGCGGATCCCCGGCCTGGACGGCGCCGTTGACCCGGAGGCCCTGGACCTCTTCTTCACGTACCAGTACGTGCCGGCTCCATGGACCATCCGAAAAGGAGTGCGCAAGCTGGAGGCCGGCACGATGTTGATTCTCGAGGCGGATGGGACCTCGAGGATCCGGCGCTACTGGGATTCCAGGCCGCGGGTCGACGAGGGCCTGGAAGGTGAAGAGGCCCTGGCGGAGGTGGAGGAGCTGCTGGAGGAGAGTTCCAGACTGAGGCTGAGGAGCGACGTTCCACTCTCCCTCTTTCTCTCGGGAGGCATCGATTCGGGCCTTGTGGCCGCGGCGGTCGCGGGCGTGACGAAACCGCTGGCCCTGACCATCGCCTTTCCCGGGGCCGCGGAGGACGAGAGCGAGGGGGCGCGGCTGACGGCCGAGGCGCTCGAACTCCCGCAGCGGATCAGGTCCGTCTCCATGGGCGCGGCCGAGACGGTGGGGCGGGTGTTGGAACACATGGACGAGCCTCACGGGGACGCCTCCTGTGTCCCCACCTGGGTGGTGTGCCGCGAAGCGGCGCGGGGTTTCAAGGTCTCCCTCTCTGGGGACGGCGGCGACGAGTCCTTCGCGGGATACGAGGATCGCTACACCCAGAACCTGGCGATCGACGGCTTGCGCCGCTTCCTGCCGGAAGGAGTGAGACGACGACTCTTCGGCCTTCTGGCGACGCTGCTTCCCAAGGGCGACGGCTTGCCCCGTTTCCTGCGCTGGAAGCGCATCTCCCGCTCGCTCTCCCTCCAGGTGGAGGATGCGTACCATCTGGACATGAGCATCGTGCGCCCTTCGCTCAAGCGCAGGCTCTACGGACAGGACCTGCGCCGGAGTCTGGGGACCTTCGATTCCAGCCTTCCGATCCGGCGGGCCTTTCGGGAGGCGGGGGAATGCGATCTCCTCTCACGCCTGCTCTACGTGGATCGCCGCACGTGGCTGGCGGAAGGAGTGTTGGCCAAGGTGGATCGCATGAGCATGGCGCATTCCCTCGAGGTGCGGTCACCATTGCTGGACCATCGGTTGGTCGAGGCGGCGGCGAGGATCCCCTCGACTCTGAAGCTGCGTGGCGGACGCGGCAAGCGTCTGCTGCGGGAACTGGCGAAGAAGCGACTGCCGCCCGACGTGGTGAGAGCTCCCAAGGCCGGTTTCGCACCGCCGCTCGCGGAGTGGCTGCGGGGAGACCTGGGCCGGCTCTTCCAGGAGAGCGTCCTGGCCTCGGATGCGCGGCTGGGCGACCTGCTCGAGATGAACGTGGTGCGGGAACTCTTCTCCGCTCACGGCGCCGGCAAGGAGAATCACGCCCGGCCGCTCTGGGTGCTGCTCGTGATGGAGACCTGGCTCCGGCGGCGGGGAGGGAAGTCTTGAGTCTGCCCGTGCTCTCGATCACGCAGCTCTATCCGGGTGCCCGCACGGGCAGGGAGGGACTCTTCATCCACCGCCGCCTCAAGGCCCTGCCCGCCCCCTTCGCACCCAGGGTCTGGAGGGTGCGCCCCAGCTTTCCGCTGCGGGGCGGCCCCAGGCCGCCGGCGATGGAGACGGTGGACGGGATCCAGGTCGAGGACGTGCCCTTCTTCTATCTGCCCCTGGTGTTGAAGAGCCTGGACGGGAGTTTCCTGCTGCGCGCCCTGCGCCGCAGGGACCCGGGCGACGCGCGGCTCATCGACGCTCATTTCGCCTACCCGGCGGGTTTCGCGGCGGTGCACCTGGCGCAGCGGGCGCGTCTTCCCGTGGTGGTGACGCTCAGGGGCACCGAGGCTCCCTATGCCAGGGAAGGCGGGCGGCGCGCGCGGATCCGGGAATGTCTCCGGCTGGCCGACCGGATCGTCTGCGTGAGTTCCTCCCTGGCGGATCTGGCCCGCGAGCTGGGCGCGCCGGCGGACCGCATCCGGGTGATCGGGAACGGTGTCGACCTGGAAGCCCTGCGGGCGGGAGACGCCGGCAGGGCGCGGGAACGCTGGGACCTGCCCGCGGGACGCCGCATCCTCCTGACGGTGGGCGGTCTCTCCGAGCGCAAAGGTGTCAGGCGCGTCCTGGAGGCTCTGCCGGAATTGCTCACCGCGCATCCGGACCTCCTCTACGTGGTGGCCGGAGGCGGCGGCCGTGAGTCCTCAGAGGAGCTGGCCATCCGCCGGCGCCTGCGGGAGCTCGGGCTCGAAGCGGTCGTGCGACTCCTGGGCGAGGTGGATGCCGAGGACGTGCCCGACCTCTACGCGGCGGCGGACGCCTTCGTCCTGGCGACCCGGAACGAGGGCTGGTGCAATGCTCTCACGGAGGCCATCGCCGCCGGTCTGCCCCTGGTGGTCACGGACGTAGGAGGCAACCGCGAGGTCTGCGCCGGTCGTGCCTCCTGCCGCCTGGTGCCCTTCGGGGATGGGGAGGCGCTCCTTTCCGCCTTGTTGGAGACCCTCGCCACTCCCACGGGAACGCGCTTCCACGAGGGACCTCCCAGGAGTTGGGAGGACGTGGGCCGGGACGTGGCCGCCGTCTTCAGGGAACTGCTCTGAGGCCCGCGTGGTCCCGGAGACGCCACGCCGGGTTCAGTGCTGACGATCCTGCTGCCTGCGGGAGCGCTCGAGGGCTTCGCCGAGGGTCTTGCGCCATTCGGGGGCCTTGGCGGCCACCTGGGCCGCTTTTTCTTCGACGGCCGTCGAAAGATCGATGCCGTGTCGCGTGGCGATTTCGCAGAGGCAGATGAGCACGTCCGCCAGCTCTCCCCCCAGGGCGGCCCGGTCGAGGGGCTCTCCGTAGGCGTGGTGATCGAGAAGCTTGGCGGCCACCTCACCGCATTCCTCCGCCAGGGCCGCCGCCATGCCCAGGTCGGGATGTTCCAGTCCGGCCAGGATCTCGGAGAGTTCCACCTGCAGCGCACGCAGACCTTTTCCGTCGCGCGAGGGATCGGACGTCATGGAGAACCTCCTTCGTTCATGGGTTTCCTGTAGCGCACCAGCAGGGCGCGGCGGTCCGTCTCATACGGAATGTCTTCCAGGGGCTGGAGGCCGCGGCGCCGGGCCGCCGCCGCTCCCCGGCTGCGTTCCTCGGGAGTGAGATGCAGCGACTTCCAGCAGACCAATT
>JALUUN010000660.1 GCA_027021325.1 Planctomycetota bacterium | reverse complement strand
TCGAGCCAGCGCGGTCCGGGCCGGGCGTCGTCGTCGGTGAAGGCCAGGATCTCGTGGCGGGCGGCCTCGACGGCCGCGTTCAGGGCCCGGCTCTTGCCGGGCTCCGGCACGAAGAGGAGGCGGTCCGTGGCCGATTCCAGGCGCGGGCGGCTACCGGCGAGCTCCTCCTCGGGCCGGTTCACGGCCAGGAGGATCTCGACCGGCTCGCCCAGCCCGCCGGCCTGGCGCCGGATCTCGGCCAGGGTCTCGAGCAGGGTCTCGGAGGGCTCCCAGGCGGTCACGACCACCGTCACACCGGGCGGGGCCGGGGCCAGGGGCGGCCGCGAAGTCACGGCTGGCGCGGGCCGGCGTCGTCCCCGGCCTCCACGTAGCCGAGCTGCTCCAGCTCGGCGATCTCCTCGGCGCTGTAGTCGGAGAGGCCGCGTACCTCGGCGGCGAGGCCGAAGCGCCGCCGGTGTTCCCGGGCGGCTTCCATCCATGCCGGCAGGCGCTCCGAGAGTTCCCGCAGCCAGGCCGCGGCCTCGGGTTCCGCGGCCCGGTCGCGGGTCTCTCCGGGGTCGGCGGCGAGGTCGAAGACGCGGGGCGGAGACGGCGCGGCAGGGTCCAGGTGGAAGAGCGCCTTGCGCCTGCCCTCACGCCAGGCGAGGAGGTGCTCGGGCTCGTTGGCCTCGGCGACGAAGGGGTCGAAGGGCGCGGCCGTCTCGCCGGTCTGCAGGTCGAGGACCCGCCCCTCCGCCGCTTCGGGCACCGGCAGCCCACAGGCCGAGAGCAGGCTCGGCATGAGGTCCAGGAGACTGACGGGGCCGGGCACGCGCAGGCCGCGCGGGCCGCCGGGGACGCGAATGATGCAGGGGATGCGGAGCTGCTCCTCCCAGACCTGGCGGTGGCCGAAGCTTCCGTGCTCGTGGAAGGCCTCACCGTGGTCGGCGGTGACGACGACGATCGTGTCCTCGAGGAGGCCCTCCAGGCGCAGGTAGCCGAGGACCCGGGCGAACTCCTCGTCCACCAGGGAAACCTCGGCTTCGTAGAGGGCGCGGTAGAAGTCCACGTCCTCGGGCCCCATGCGATCGAACCAGGGGCGGAAGAACTTCCGGTGCACCTCGGTGAGGCTGTCCTCCCGCCCCTCCCCGGCCTCGACAAAGGCCCGGGCCTCGGCCAGGACCTGGCGCAGGGGGCCGTCGTAGTCTCCGGCGAAGCGGTTCTCGTAGCCCTCCGGCGGCAGGTAGGGCGCGTGGACCTCGTAGGTGTGGAGGAAGAGGAAGAAGGGGCGGTCGCGCGGGCGGTCGCGCAGCCACTCCAGGGCCGCGTCGAAGCGGTCGCGCACCCCGCGGTAGTCGGAGTCGAAGTGCTCGAAGCCCTGGTCCAGGCCGCGGCGGGCGCTGATCCAGCCGCCGTCGGCGATGCAGGCCGTGGCCCAGCCGCCGGCGCGGAAGACCTCGGCCAGGGTCGTGGCCGCCGGTGCCAGGGCGGGGTGGAGCTCCTCGCCGCTCTCCAGGAGCGTCCGGTTCCAGACGCCGTGCACGGCCGGCCAGGTCGAGGTGAAGAGGCTGGCGTGGCTGGTGGCGGTATAGGGGCTCGGCGCCAGGGCCTCCTCGAAGAGCAGGGCCTCGCGGGCGAAGGCGTCGAGGTTCGGTGAGGTGTTGCGCGGGCAGCCGTAGCAGGAGAGAGCATCGGCGCGCAGGGTGTCCACGAGGAAGACAAGGACGTTGGGCCCGGCCGGCGCCTCCTCCCCGCCGGCGCCACAGCCGCCGGCGGCCGGGAGCGCTGCGAGGGCCAGGAGCCAGGCGCACGGACGGCGGGTGCGGGACGGAATCCACGGCATCGGAAGGCGCCAGCCTAGCGTTGCGCACCTATCATTCCGCCGTGGAGGCGCCGCGGAGCGAGGCCGGGCCGGAGCGCCGGCGGAGGCACTTCCTCCTGCCGGTCTCGGGCCTGTTCCTGGTCACGGCCGCGCCGCTGCTGCCGCCGGCTGCTTCCTGGCTCCTGGCCGTTGCCGGCCTCCTGGCCCTGGCCTTCGCCGGCGCCCCTTGCGGGCTCTCCACGGCGGCCCGGACCGCCGGCCTCCTGGCGGCGGCCGCCGCCCCCCTCACCGCCCTCGGCGTCCTTCCTCTCCCCGGTCTCGCCCTGCTGTTCCTGGCGGCGGCGGCCCTGGCCCTGCCCGGGCGGGGCGGCCGGGCGCCGCGCCCCGGCCCGGCGGTCCTGGCCGGCGGCCTCGGCCTCGGTCTCCTGACCCTGGGGACCTCCTCGGGGCTCGCGCCCGGGCCCCGGGCCGAGGTCCTGACCGTCTCCCTGCTCCTCGGGTGTCTCCTCGGCGGGCTCCTGGCCGCCTGGCCGCGCCTGCGGCGGGCGGGAGGCCGTCTGGGGACGGCGCCGGCGGCTTTGCTGCCTGCGGCCTGTGCCGCCCTGGTTCCCGCGGTCCTGGCGCCGGCGCCGCCCGAACGCGCCGCCGCGCCCGCGGACTGGCCGGAGATCGTCCTCGTCACCCTGGACACGACGCGCGGCGACCGCTGGGACTGGGTACAGGCGGCCGACCGGGCCCTGCGCCCCGGCGCCGAAGCCCTGGAGGCACGCTCGGTGGTCTTCACCGCCGCCACCGCGACGGCGGCCCTGACCGCGCCGGCCCATGCCTCCCTCCTCACCGGTCTCCATCCCCATGGCCATGGGGTCTTCAACAACGGCGGCGTCCTGCGCCTCGATGCCACGCTGCCCGCCCTCCTGCGCCGGGCCGGCTACCGGACCCTGGCGGCGCCGTCGGTGGTCCACCTCGATCCGGCCTTCGGCTTCGGCACGGGCTTCGACGCCTTCGCCGGCGTCGAGACCGGTCCCGGCGCCATCCTGCGCCGCTGGCGCGGGGTGCCCTGGGCCGACGCTCTGCGCCGTCTGTTCCCGGTGGGCCGCCTGGTCCGGCCGGGCGAGGCGACCCTGGCCGAGGCCGCACGGCTCTGGCGCGAGGCCGCCGGTCCGCGGCCGCGCTTCCTCTGGGTCCATCTCTTCGAGCCCCACTGGCCCTGGGAGGCACCGGAGGAGATCCTGGCCGAGATCCCCGAGGAGGGCTTCCGCTGGCCCGAAGCCCCGACACCGGGCTTCGCCGCCGACGAGGTGCGGAAGTGGCAGCGCGCCTACGACGCCGAGATCCTCCATGCGCGCCGGCTTCTCGAGGACTTTCTCGCCGGCCTGCGGACGGAGGCCTCCGGCCGCCCGTTCTGGGTGATCGGAACCGCCGACCATGGCGAGGCCCTGGGCGAGCATGGCAGCGTGGACCACGGCGACCTGCTCTACGAGGAGCAGCTCCGCGTTCCCCTGTGGGTCCAGGCGCCGGGCTGGGCGCGGGAGCCCGACGGCCACGAACTGCAGCGGGTGCGCACCGTCGCGACCCCGGTCAGCCACGTGGACCTGCTCCCGAGCCTCGGTGAGATCCTCGGGCTGGAGCTCCCGCCGGGGCTTCCGGGGCGCTCCTGGGCGCCGGCCCTGCGCGGCCGGCCCCTGGCGACGGTCCCGGTCTATGCGAGCACCCGCCACGCCGCCTTCGACAACCACATGGTGCGCCTCGGCCGCTTGAAGATGATCGTCCAGGCGCGGAAGGAGCCGACGGTCATGCTCCGCAAACCCGGCCGCCGGCCCCGGGGGGTGGACCGGAGTCTTCCCTGGCTCCGCTTCGACCTCGAGGCCTACGATCTGGAGCGTGATCCCCTGGAGCTCCGCCCCCTGCCCGACACCGCCGGCCGCGACTACCCCGAGGCCGGGCCGGCGGGGGAGGCCCTGCGCGCCTTCGAGGAGGAACGCGGGCCGCCGCCGGAGCTCTTCGCCCCGCGCCAGAACCCGGACCGCGACGTCCTCCAGGCGCTGCGGGGCCTGGGCTATGCCGGAGGTGCGGAATGAGGGCCGAAGCGCTGCGTCCCCACTTCGAGAACCCGGCCCTCGGCCGCCGGGTCCAGGCGATGGCGCGGGAGCTCCGCGAGGCCGGCGGCCGCGCCTTCCTGGTCGGCGGCGTGGTGCGCGACGCCTGCCTCGGCCGGACGAGCCGCGAGGCCGACCTCGAGGTCTACGGTCTGGAGCCCGGCCGCCTGGAGACCCTGCTCCGCGGCCACGGCACGGTGCTCGAGGTCGGGCGCCAGTTCGCGATCCTGCACCTGGTCGTACCCGAGGGCCGGATCGAGGTCAGCCTGCCGCGGCGCGAGTCCAAGACCGGGCCCGGGCACAAGGGCTTCGCCGTCCAGGCCGATCCCCGTCTCGATCCGAGGACCGCCTCCCTGCGCCGCGACTTCACCGTCAACGCCATGCTCCTCGACCCCCTGGATGGGGAGCTCCTGGACTTCCACGGCGGCCGGGAGGACCTGGCCCGCGGCCTCCTGCGCCATGTCTCCGAGGCCTTCGCCGAGGATCCCCTGCGCGTCCTGCGGGCGGCCCGCTTCGCTGCCCGCTTCGGCTGGCGGGTGGCGCCCGAGACCGTGGCCCTGTGCCGGCGCCTCGATCTCTCCGAACTCCCGGCCGAGCGCCTCGAGGGGGAGTGGAAGGAGATCCTCCTGCGCGGGGCGCGCCCGGGACGCGGGCTCGAGGTCCTCGAGGACACCGGCGCGCTGCGCTGGTTCCCGGAGGTGGCGGCCTTGCGTGGCGTTCCCCAGGATCCGGTCTGGCATCCGGAGGGGGATGTCTTCCACCACACCTGCCGCTGTCTGGACGCCGCCGCCCGCTATCTGCGCGAGGGCATGGAGGATCCCTGGAGCGAGATGCTCGCCGTGCTCTGCCACGACTTCGGCAAGCCGGCGGCGACCCGCCTGGAGGGCGGCCGCTGGCGAGCCCCGGAGCACGACCGCCTCGGCGAGGAGCCGACCCGCTCCTTCCTGGCGCGCTTCAGCCGCGAGAGGGACCTCCCTGAGAAGGTCGTGCCCCTGGTGCGCGAGCACCTGCGGCCCTCGCAGCTCTGGCTGGACCGGGAGCGCGTGGGGGACGCCGCCATCCGCCGCCTCTCCACGCGCGTCTCCCTCCCGGCCCTGGTGCGCGTCGCCCGCGCCGATGGCGCCGGCCGCCTTGCACCCTTCGAAGACCCCTGGCCGCCGGGGGGGTGGCTGCTGCAGCGCGCCGC
>JALUUN010000659.1 GCA_027021325.1 Planctomycetota bacterium | reverse complement strand
GGGGATGAAGTCGTAGCCGATGCCCTCGACCTTGTAGGGCTTCAGTTCCTCGGGCGGCGCCGGCCCCGCCAGGATGGACCCGATGGGATCCACGCCGACGATGCGGACGCCCGGGATCTCCTCCTTCAGGCGCCGGGCGACACCGGTAACGGTGCCGCCGGTGCCCGCGCTCAGGACCGCGATGTCGAGTTCCCCGTCCAGGTCGCGGACGATCTCGGCTCCGGTGCCTTCGTAGTGGGCGGCGGGATTGGAAGGGTTCGAGTACTGGTCCGGGATCGTCGCCCGCGGGATCACCTCCTGCAGCCGACGGGCGACGCTGATGTGGCTGTCGGGATCATCCCAGGCCGCTTCCGTCGGGGTGCGCACGATCTCCGCCCCCAGGGCCTCCATGACCACCTGCTTCTCGTGGGACATCTTCTCGGGCATGGTGATGATGACCCGGTAGCCACGCACGGCGGCGGCGAGGCAGATACCGATGCCCGTGTTGCCGGAGGTCGGCTCGATCAGGACGTCCCCTGGGCGGATCCTTCCCTCCTTCTCCAGGTCCAGGACCATGCGCGCGCCGATGCGGTCCTTGACCGAGCCGCCGGGGTTGAGGAACTCGCACTTGGCGAGGAGCTCGCAGCCGGTCTCCCTGCCGATGCGGTTCAAACGCACGATCGGCGTGTCGCCGATGACGTCGAGGATGCTGTCGTGGATGCGGGCCATGATGCGGAGGGGCGGTCCGCCGGGGAGGGCGCTTCCAGCGCCGTGGCGGAGGCTCAGGGTAGACCCTCGCCCGCAGAGCGGCGAGGCGCCCGCGGCACATGGAAGCGCAACTCCAGGGCCAGGGCGAGGACCGTCGCCTCGTAGAGGCCGTCCGGCGCCTCCTCGCGCCCCAGGCGCAGGCCGAGGCGGAGATCCTCGGCCAGGGCGACCCCGGCCTCGAGGCCGCCCCCGAGGAGCAGGCCGTCGCCCACGTCCACCCCGCCACCCCCGCCCGCGCCAAGGCCCAGATCCAGGCGCAGATCCAGGGAGCGCGGCGCGGGAAGGGCGAGGTCTGCTCCGAACCAGCCCTCCGCATAGCCACCGATCCCTCCGTCGAAGGCGCCCCAGGCCTCGCCGCGCAGGGCGAAGGGGCCGCCGCCGAGGGGATGCCGCAGACGCAGGCCGAGCATCTGGAGCGGCGACTCGAGGGGCCGGCCGTCACGGCGCCGGGCGCCGCTGCCGGGAAAGGCGGCCTTGTCGGCCAGGGCCAGGTCGATGGGCAGGGCCTCGACTCCCTCGGGCAGGATGGCGCCGGGGGCGGCCGAGAAGTCGAGGCCCTGGACCTCGGCGGCGAGGCCGGCCTCCAGGGTCCAAGCGCTCCAGGAGCCCCCGGGCGCCTCCGAGCGAGACAGGCCGAGAGCGAGACTCGTGCCGGCACTCAGGTCGAGGCGCAGGCCCGCTGCCGGCCGCAGGAGGAAGCCGCCACCGGTGTCCACCTCGCCGCCGCCGGCCGCCC
This sequence comes from Planctomycetota bacterium, assembly GCA_027021325.1. Classification (GTDB taxonomy): domain Bacteria; phylum Planctomycetota; class UBA1135; order UBA1135; family UBA1135; genus JALUUN01. The sequence continues at coordinate 3,638 of JALUUN010000659.1, read as the reverse complement.
CCGCCAGCAGCCGGGCCTCGGCGCGCAAGGGGCCGGCGAGGCAAGTCTCCAGTCCCGGCCCCAGGAGGAACTCGGCGAAGCCATCGGCCGAGCCCGCCAGGGCGCCATGGGCGCTTCCCGTGAGGAACCAGGCCCCACCGAGGAAGTGGTCAAGACGAATCCCAGGGGCACCGAGGGTGGTCGCGAGGGGTCGGCCGCGGGTATCCCGGGCACCGTCGTCGTTGCGGTGCAAGAGGAGTTCCGCCTGGAGCCGCCAGGGGGAGGCCGGGGCGGGCGCGCCGGGCCGAGGAACGCCGCGGCGCAGGACCGAGGGTCCCCAGGGCAGACTGGCGCCGAGGCCGAGGGAGGAACCGCCGATGGCGCCATCGGGGAACTCGGTCCGGCTCCACTCCAGGCGCAGGCCCGTGCTCCCCGGCCGCCACTCGGCGGCGGCATGGGCGCGGAGCATCAGGCCGCTTCCCTGGGGGGCGGCGCCGCCTCCCCCACCGCCGGCGAAGAGCCCGGCCTCCAGGGCGAAGGAAGGTCCCAGCGGCAGGATCCCGCCGGCGTCCAGGCCGCCGACGAAGAAGCCGCCCCGCTCGCCGCGCACGGCGGCGAATCCGCCGAGGCCGAGGTAGAGGCCCTGGCGTGCTTCGCGGGCACCGGCGCCTGGGAAGATCTCGGCGTGGACGCCCAGGAGGCCGAGGTTCTCGCCGGGCCGGACGTCCACGCTCTCGAAGCCGAGGCGCAAACGCCCGGCCAGGGCCTCGCCGGTCCAGGGCCGAGGCTCCTGCCCGACCAACGGGGCCGCGAGGAACCCAGCGAGCAGGACCGGGAAGCCCCAGACCTCCCGTCCCGCCAACGGCCGCCGCCTCCAGGCAAAGGCTCGCATCGCGGGCATCCTAGGGCCGCGGCAGTCCTGAAGCCGGCGCTCACTGCGTCCGCTTGCGCGGGATGCGGCCGTGGACGACCCAGTCGAGGGCGCGGTGGACCTGCTCGTGGACGCGGCGCTCGCGCACCGGCGAGGCGAGGAAGCGGACGGTGGCCAGGACGGGGAGGTCGCGCCGCGGATCCTCACCCAGGGCGTCGCGGGCGTCGAAGGCCGCGAGCAGGGTCTTCAGGACGTGGACGACGACGATGGGACGCACCGCTGGATCCTGGAGGCAGAGGTCCTCGAGGCTCCGCCGCAGGGCCGCTGCGGCGGCCGGGTCGCGCAGGCAGCCGGCGGCCGTGGCCAGGGCCGTGGCAGCGTCCTTGCCGGCGAGGGCGGCGAGGACCCGCTCCGGATCCGCAGGCCCCGTCTCCCAGGCGGGCCGGCGCTCCGGGGGAGCGTCCATGCCCCGGCCGCTGTGGGTGAAGGCCAGGGACTGGACGAGGAAGCGCAGGGCGCCCGGCCCCGGCCAGCGCTCGACGGCCTGAAGCACCGCCATGGCGAAGGTCAGGCGGTGCGTGACCCAGATCCAGTTCTCAGCGAGGCCGGGATCGCGATCCACCTCCAGGTCGAAGCGCAGGAAACGCTCGGCAGCAGCCAGGAGCAGGGCACGCGCCAGAGACAGAGCGCCGACCCCGGCCTCCAGGGCCCGGCGCAGGGCGGCCGCCGCCTCCGGCCGGCCCGGTGCGTCCAGAGCGGCCTCTCGCACCGCCTCCAGGAGGTCCTCTTCGGACTCCGGAGCCGGCCCTTCCCGCCCGGCCAGGGCGGCGAGGGCCCCGCGCCCGAAGCCTTCGAAGTAGGGCGCGAGGTAGGGCAGGGTGTCCTCGCGGGTGCCGAGGACGATGGAGTACAGCAGGGCGGCGAGAAGGTCCTCGAACTCCGCGTCGCTCGCCTCGACGGCCCCCAGGAGATCGTCAAGCTTGACCAGGTAGATCAGAGGGTGGCCGAAATCCAGAAAGTGGTCGGCCAGGAGGTCGGCAAGCCAAGCGAAGGCCTCGCTGCGGTCGAGGCCGGCGCGGAGCGCGCCCCGGAGCAGCCCCTCGGCGCGGGCCGCATCCTCATCCTCCACGGTCCGGCGCAGGTCCTCGAGTCCGCTCCCGGGGATGGCCTCGGCCCGCGGCCGCTCCGGCAGGCGCCGGTTGGCTTCGCCGCACATGTCGGCAGAAACGGCCACGGCCGCCATGGCCTCGGGTCCGGAAAGACGGTCCAGGAACCGCAGGCACTCGGCGGCGGCAGCGGTGGCGTGCGTGGTTCCGTACTCGGCGTGGCGGGCATCGTGGAGGGCGACTTCGAGGAGCAGCCGCTCCGCGGGGAAACCGGCCAGGATCAGGCGCGCGCCGTCGCGGGCGACACGCTCGTTCTGGTGCTCGTGCAGCCCGTCGTGGAAGCTCCGAAGCAGCCGCGGCCACTGCTCGGCGGGATCGGGCTCGGCCAGATCCACCTCGACCATCCCGTCCACGACGCGCACCGGATAGCGGCGGACGCCCTCCTCCCCGAGGAGGCAGCTCCCGTCGCGGACATCGAACTTCCAGTTGTGCCAGGGGCAGGTCAGGGCACAGCCGGCCAGGGTGCCGGTGTGCAGGGGATAGCCTTCGTGGGGACAACGGTTGTCCACGGCAAAGACCTCGCCACCGGTCCGCACCAGGAGGATCTGCTCCTCTCCGTGGCGCCAGACACGAAGGGGAGTGGACGCCAGGTCTTCCAGGGGCAGGGCCCGGGTCCAGCAGGCGGCGCGGGCGGCGGCCTCCGGGTTCACGAGCCGCCCTCCTCCGGGTTGAACCCGGTCCGCCCCGGCGCCGTGGGCCCCCGGGAAGGAGCCGGCTGGAAGCGCAGGATGCGGCCCTCGGCCTCCACGAACCCGGTCCTCGGCAGGACCGGCACGTCTTCGCCGGGAGGGAAGGCTGCCGACTCGCGCCGGCTGTGGAAGCCTCCGCCGACCGGAGAGTTCTTCCCGAGACCCGGGGATTCCTTGCCCTGGAAGGGCCTCCTGCCGTCCCGGACCCTCGGGCCCAGGCCCACGGCGGAAGCCCAGGACGCGGACAGGGCCGGCTCCTGCGGGCCCGAGTCCTGGTCGCCGCCGCCGAAACCGGCCGTCAGGGACCCGAGGACGGGAAGGGGAAGGAGAGGGCCCATGGGGAGGTTCCAGGAAGGTAGCCGGCCGGGACGGCAGAAACCGATTATGGGAAGTCCCGGCATTCCCGGCAGGCGCGGCCTGCGTCCTGCCGACCGCAGCAGGACTCAGCCTCCCGGCACAATGGCCGCCATGACCTCCGGCAAGCCTCCGGTCGCCCCGACGGGCATCGCACGCGTAGAGGACCGGTCCGCACTGCGGGGCGCCCCGGCTCTGCCCTGGAGGGAGGCCGGCAGCAGCTTCGGCGGGGAGGAGCCGCGGTACCCGCGGAGGAAGAATCCGGAGTTCTCTGCCACCGAATGAACGCCTCGTCCGGCTCCTTCGGCACCGGGGCAGCGGCCCTCCTCGCCCTCACCGCGGCCTGCGCGGCCGCCGGGCCCGTCGAGCGCTTCGACGCCGAAGGCCGCGCGCGCCTCGCCGGCGCCTGCCTGCGGGCCCTGGAGAAAGACTGGCCCTTCTTCGAGGAGACGAGCGTCCTGCCCGAGGATCTGGAACGCCGGTGGCGTCCGGCTCTCGAAGAGGCCACGGACCGGATCACCTTTCACCGGCTCCTCGCTCGGATGCTCGGAGAGCTGGCCGACCCGCACTTGAGGCTCC
>JALUUN010000658.1 GCA_027021325.1 Planctomycetota bacterium | reverse complement strand
AGCCGCCCTTCTCGGCCTGCTCCGGAGTCCAGTCGCAGGTCGCCGGTTCCCGTTCCACGGCCGAGCCGTCGGGACCGAAGATCCGGTGCGCTCCCGGCTCCAGGACCGCGGTCTCGCCGTTTTCGAGGACCACGAAGTCGCGGGTCAGGTGCAGCAGCGCGGGCATGTCGCTGGCGGCATAGCGCGCGCCCTCGGCGACCCCCAGGACCAGCGGCGAATCCTGGCGCGCCACGACCAGGATTCCCGGCTCCTCGGCGGAGAGGACGACCAGGGCATAGGCCCCCTGCACCATTTCCAGGGCACTGCGCGTCGCCTGGTGCAGGTCCTGGCCGCGGCGGTGGAAGCTGGCGATGAGATTGGCCAGGACCTCGGTGTCGGTCTCCGAAGTGAAGACATGGCCCTGGGCGGCGAGCATGGCCCGGAGCTCGGCATAGTTCTCGATGATGCCGTTGTGGACCACGACCACGCGGCCGCTGTCGTCGCGGTGCGGGTGGGCGTTGGCATCCGAGGGGGCGCCGTGGGTGGCCCAGCGGGTGTGGGCGACGGCCACCGGCGAGGGCGGCAGGCCGTTGACGCTGAGCTCTTCCTCCAGGGCGACGATCTTGCCCATGCGGCGCCGCAGTTCGATGCCCTGCGGCGTCATGACGGCCATGCCGGCGCTGTCGTAGCCCCGGTATTCCAGTTTCTTCAGCCCCTCCAGGACGGCAGGGGCGACGTCGCCATCGCTGCCGATGGCTGCGACGATGCCACACATGGATGCGGTGCCTCTAGCTGACGGTCTCCGAGAGGCGCTCCCGGAACGACTCGATGGCCCGCTTCAGCCCTTCCTCGAGCCCGACCTTCGGCTCCCAGCCGAGGAGGGTGCGGGCCTTGGTGATGTCGGGCTGACGCTTCTTCGGGTCGCCTTCCGGGAGTTCGCCGAACTCGATGGGAAGCTCCGAACCGACCGCCCGCTGGACATGTTCGGCAAACTCGAGGATGGTGATCTCGTGGGGGTTGCCGATGTTCACCGGCAGCACCTCGTCGCTCTGGAACAGGCGCCAGATCCCCTCGATGAGATCGTCCACGTAGCAGAAGGAACGGGTCTGGCTCCCGTCCCCGTGGACCCGCAGGGGCTGGCCGCTCAGGGCGCGCCGGGCGAAATCCGGCAGCACCCGCCCGTCGTCCAGCCGCATCCGGGGTCCGTAGGTGTTGAAGATCCGGACGATGCGGGTCTCGACGCCGTGGTGCCGGTGGTAGGCCATGGTCAGGGCCTCGGCGTAGCGCTTGGCCTCGTCGTAGACGCCGCGGGTCGTCAGGGTGCTGACGTTGCCGTTGTAGGTTTCCTTCTGCGGATGCTCCAGGGGGTCGCCGTAGACCTCGCTGGTGCTGGCCAGCAGGAAGCGCGCATTCCTGGCCAGGGCCAGGCCCAGGCAGTTGTGCGTGCCCTGGGCGCCGACCTTCATGGTCTGGATCGGGACCTGGATGTAGTCCACCGGGCTCGCCGGGCTGGCGAAGTGGAAGACACCGTCCAGGGGGCCCGACAAGTGGATGTACTGGCTGACATCGTGGCGCCGGAACTCGAAGTCCGGGCGCTCCATGAGGTGGGCGATGTTGCGCAGATCCCCGGTGATCAGGTTGTCCATCGCCACGACCTCCCAGCCGTTCTCGAGGAGCTTCTCGCAGAGGTGGGATCCGAGGAAACCGGCTCCGCCGGTCACGAGGGCGCGGGGCATGGACTCAGCTCTCCAGGTAGCGTTCGAGGAAACCGGTATCGACCTGGCCGTTCACGAACTCGGCGCGCGCCAGGATCTCCCGGTGCAAGGGGACGGTGGTGGCGATCCCCGGCCCCTCGACCCGCAGTTCGCCCAGGGCCCGCAGCCCGGTGCGGATCGCCGCCTCCCGGGTCGGGCCGGTGACGATGAGCTTGGCGATCATGCTGTCGTAGTGCCGCGGGATCGTGTAGCCGGCGCAGACGTGGGTGTCCACGCGCACGCCGGGGCCGCCGGGCAGGACCAGCTGCTCGATGCGGCCCGGAGTGGGCGCGAAGTTGCGCTCCGGGTTCTCGGCGTTGATGCGGAACTCGATGGCGTGCCCCTGGAGATCCACGTCCTCCTGGGCCAGCGCCAGGGCCTCGCCGCCGGCCACCCGCAACTGCCATTTCACGAGGTCCACGCCCGACACCTCCTCGGTCACCGGGTGCTCGACCTGGATGCGGGCGTTGAGTTCGATGAAGTAGAAGTTGCCCTCCCGGTCCAGGAGGAACTCCACGGTGCCGGCATTCACATAGCCGGCCTCGCGGGCGAAGGCCACGGCCGCCTCGCCCATGCGCTCGCGCAGTTCCGGTGTCAGGGCCGGCGAAGGCGATTCCTCGATGAGCTTCTGGTGGCGCCGCTGGATGGAGCAGTCGCGTTCCCCGAGGTGGATCACGCGGCCGTGGGCATCGGCCAGGATCTGGAACTCCACGTGCCGCGGGTTTTCGACGAACTTCTCGATGTAGACCGTCGGATCCTTGAAGGCGGCCGCCGCTTCGCTCTGCGCCTGCTGGAAGCCGTGGCGCAGGCTGACCTCGTTGCTGGCCACGCGCATGCCGCGGCCGCCGCCGCCGGCCGCGGCCTTGATGATCACCGGGTAGCCGATTCCGCGCGCGACCTTTACCGCCTCCTCGACGCTGTCCACAGGGCCGTCGGAACCCGGCACCACCGGAACCCCCGCCTGGCGGGCGAGGTCCTTGGCCTTCGACTTGTTGCCGCAACTGGCGATCACCTCGGCGGGTGGTCCGATGAACTGGATGTTGCAGGAGGCGCAGACCTCTGCGAAGTGGGCGTTCTCGGCCAGGAAGCCGTAGCCCGGGTGGATCGCCTCTACATCGGCGATTTCCGCCGCCGAGATGATGCGCGGGATGTCCAGGTAGGAGCGCGCGGACTCCGGCGGCCCGATGCAGATGGCCTCGTCGGCCAGGTCCAGGTAGGGCGAACCGCGGTCGGCGGTGCTGTACACGGCCACCGCCTCGATCCCGAGCTCGTGGCAGGCACGGATCACCCGGAGGGCGATCTCGCCGCGGTTGGCGATCAGGATCCGCCGCAGCATGGGAGGGTTTCCCGGGCCTCCCTAGGAAGTCCGGATCCGGAACAGGGGTTGATCGAATTCCACGGGCTCGCCGTTCTCGACCAGGATCTCCACCACCTCGCCGCTGCACTCGGCCTTGATCTCGTTCATGACCTTCATCGCCTCCAGGATGCAGAGGGTGGTGTCCGGCCCGACCCGGTCCCCCACCGAGACGAAGGGGTCGGCCTCCGGGCTCGGAGAGCGGTAGAAGGTGCCGACCATGGGGGCGCGCACCAGCATGGTGCCGGCCTGCTCCTCACCGGCGGCCGGCGCCGCCGCCCCGGGAGCGGGCGCCGGCGCCGGAGCCGCCGCCGGCGGAGCGGCATAGACCGCCGGAGCCGCCGGCGGCGGTGTCCGCGACAGGCGGATCCGCTCCTTGCCGCTCTCGTACTCCAGTTCGGTCAGGTCTCCCTTGTCCAGGAGCGTGAGCAGTCGCTCGATGAAGTCGAAGTCCAACAGCCCGGAAGGGTTCGGGGTTCAGGGATGGCGGCGCGGCGGGTCCGGCCGCCGCTCCCTCGGGGGTCGCGTCCGGTCCTGGAAGGGGCTCATTGTGCCCGCCACTCCCCGGATTTCCCGCCGCTTTTTCGGAGCAGGCGGATGCTCTCGATGCGCAGGTCCTTGGACAGGGCCTTGGCCATGTCGTAGAGGGTCAGGGCGGCCACCGAGGCCCCGGTCAGGGCCTCCATCTCGACCCCCGTGCGCCCCTCCAGACGGGCGCGGCAGCGCACCACCAGGACCGGTTCGCCGGAAGCGGGGCCGATCTCGACCTCGACCCCGCCGAGGGGGAGCGGGTGGCACAGGGGGATCAGCTCCCAGGTGCGCTTGGCGGCCTGGATGCCGGCCAGGCGAGCGGTCTCCAGGACCGCCCCCTTCGGCGTGTCGCCGCGCAGGACGCGCTCGAAGACCTCGGCCGGAAACCGCACCCGCGCCTCCGCCTCGGCCTCGCGCAGGCTCGGCTCCCTGGCCGAGACGTCCACCATCCGCGCCCGGCCGGCGGCGTCCAGGTGGCTGAGGTCCGGGGATTCCGGCGGGGGCGGGCTCATGAAGGGTCGGTCCATCCGTAGGAAGAGGGCCGGACCGGACCGATAGTGTAGAACGGCCCGTCGGGCCCGTCCCCCGCGACCATGTTCCTCGCAGCCCTCCTTCTTCTCCTTCCGCCCCAGGACCCGTCCCTCGCCGAGGCCCTGGAGCGCCTCCAGCAGGACGCCGCCGGCGCCCCCCCGGCCCGGGTCCTGCATCTGGCCGACGCCTTCCTGGAGCCCGACGACGAAGCCTGGGTAGAGCTCCTGGAGGAGCAGCTGCCCGGCGAGGACCCCGCCCGGACCCTGCTCCTGGGACGCCTCCTGAGCCACGCCGGCTCCACCGCCGCCGCCGGCGCGCTGGGGGAGCTCCTCCTGGAGGGCGACGGTGAGGCCGCCCGGGCCGCCCTGGCGACCCTGACCCTGGACCTCTACCAGGGCTCCGAGGAGGCCCAGGAGGCCCTGGGAACCTGGCTGGGAACCCACGCCCCGGAGGACGACCCCGGTCTCTGGGCCGAGGTGGCCCTGGGCCTCTACCGCATCGGCGACGGGACCCGTCAGCGCGCCGGCCACCGGATGCTCCGCGACCGCAGCCTGGATCCCGACCTGGAAGTCCGCGCCGCCGCCGCCCTGGCCCTGGCGCGTCTGGGCTTCTTCGAGGAGGAAGGCGTCCTCGCGACCCTCGAGGAACTGGCCGGCGGCCTCGATGCCCGGGCGGTCCTGGCCCGGAGCCTGCTGGAGCGCTACGAGGAGAAGGAGCGCACCCGGCGCAAGATGGAGGCCCTGGAGAAGCTGGCCCTGGATCGCGGTCCCGAGAGCCAGCCGGCCCTGCCCGAGCACCTGGCCATGCTGGTCGAGGTCCTGCGCAACATCCAGGTCCGGCACATGGAGGGGGACCGATTCACCGAGGAAGAGCTCCTGGCCGCCGCCGCCGACGGCATGCTCCGGCGCCTGGATCCGCACAGCAACTTCCTCAGCTCCGAGGAGTACGCCGAGTTCGCCTTCGACCTGCGGCCGGAGTACGGGGGCATCGGCGCTTTCGTGAATACCGTCGCCGGGGTCTTCACGATCACCCGCCCCATCTACTCCGGGCCGGCCTACGAGGTCGGCCTGCGCAGCGGCGACCAGATCCTGGAGGTGGACGGCTGGTCCACCCTCGGCCAGCCCAACGACGAGATCATCAAGCGGCTCAAGGGCCGGCCGGGCACCCCGGTCCAGGTCCAGATCATGCGCCGCGGCTGGACCGAGCCCCGGGAGTTCACCATCCAGCGCCGGCGCATCGAGGTCCCGACTCTGCAGGTCGAGCGTCTGCCGGGGGACGTCCTCTACCTGGAGCTCGTCTCCTTCTCCGACCAGTGCGGCGAGCACATCCGCGAGGCCATCGAGGAGGCCAGCCGCGAGATGGACCTGAGCGGCGTGGTCCTGGACCTGCGCTACAACCCCGGCGGCCTCCTGTCCCAGGCGGTGGACGTCTGCGACGTGTTCCTGCCGCCGGGCAGGGAGGTGGCGAGCACCCGCACGAAACTGGCGCGGGAGCGGGTCTACGAGACCCGCAAGCCGGCACAGGTGCCCGAGGACATCCCCCTGGTCCTGCTCGTCAACCAGTACAGCGCCTCCGCCAGCGAGATCGTGGCCGGCGCCCTGGCCTACCACGGCCGCGCCCTGACCATCGGCGAGCGCACCTTCGGCAAGGGTTCGGTACAGAACCTCATCGACCTGCGCAGCATGCCCGACGAGCCCTGGGACGACGAGAATCGCAACGGCCTGCACGACACCTGGGAGCGCTACGAGGACCGGAACGGCAACGGCCGTTTCGACTATGGTCCGCGCATCAAACTGACCATCGCCTACTACTACCTGCCCGGCGGCCGCAGCATCCATACCCTGCGCGACCACGACGGCCGGGTCCTCCAGGAGGGCGGCGTGCAGCCGGACCGGGTGGTCCCCTTCCCGGAGCTGGACCTCGGCCAGTTACGCGAACTCGACCGGCTCCTGGGCGAGAACGCCTTCCAGGACTATGCACGGCGGCTCTACGCCGGAAACCCCGAGCAGGCCATGGCCCTGGCCGAGTTCGACGGCCGCAGCACCGAAGGCTATCCGGGCTGGAGCGAGTTCTACTCCAGCCTGCAGACCGACCTCCCCGAGGACGAGGTGCGCCGCTGGGTGCGCCTGGAGCTGCGCACCCTGGTCTCGGACGCCCGCGGCAAGGTCTTCGCCGGCTACCGCTTCCGCGGCGACTTCGAGGAGGATCCGCAGCTCCAGGAGGCCATCAAGGAGATCCTGCGCCGGACCTCCCGCGAGATCGCTTCGATCCCCGAGTACGCTGCCGTGCTCCTGGCCGCGGCCGAGACCGGAGCCGCCGGCGACGAGGCCGGCCAGGAAGGCTGAGGCTCAGGCCAGGACCGCGATCAGCCCCATGCGCCCGGTCTCGGGACCGTCGCGCCGGTGGCTGAAGAAGAGATCCGGCCGCGCCATCGTGTCCAGGCCGGCGGTCTCGACGGCGGCCGGCGCCAGGCCGCTTGCCTCCAGCTGGTCCGCCGCCCAGCCGGGCAGGTCCACGTGCCAGCGGCCCCCGGCGCGGAAGCGCCGGCTCTCCGGCGCCAGCTCGGCGACTTCCTCGCCGACCTCGAAGCCAGGCGGGCCGATGCAGGGGGAGATTCCGGCCAGGAACTCCGCCGGCGGCCGGCCCGAGAGCCCGGCCAGGGCCTCCACCGCCTTCGGCAGAATGCCGGCGGCCAGCCCGCGCCAGCCGGCGTGGACCACGGCCAGGGCCGGGCCGGGCGCCAGGAGCAGGACGGCGGCGCAGTCGGCCACGGCGACATAGAGGGGCAGGCCGCATTCCGCGGTGAGGAGTCCGTCCGTCTCCGGAATGACGCCGGAGGGGTCGCAGGCGCCGCGGCCGCGGTCGGCGCGGCCGGCGACGTGCAGACCGGCGCCGTGGACCTGGCCGCCCACCACCCAGTCGCCGGGATCCATGCCCAGGAAGGCCGACCAGACCGAGCGCTCCTCGAGGGCCGCGGCGCGGTCGCGCCCGCCGCTCAGGGAAAGGTTGCCGTCCCCGGTCCCCGGACCGGTACGGGTCGTGAAGACGTGGCGCAGGCCGGAGCGCCGGGCCAGGATCTCGAACTGGAGGCCGGTCCGGCCCTTCCAGGTCGTGCTCCTCATGCGCCCGCTGCCTCCGAGGTCATGTGCGGCCGAAGGTACTCGTCGTAGAGGACGCGGCCGACCGCGACGGCCGGGACGGCCAGGAGCAGCCCGAACATGCCGAACAGGGCGCCGCCGGCCAGGACCGAGAGGATGACGGCGAAGTCGGACAGGGCGAGGCGCTGGCCGACCAGGCGCGGCAGGAGCACGTAGCCTTCCACGATCTCGGCCACGGCGTAGATGCCGGTGGCCCAGGCCAGTCCCGCCGGCCCCTGGCTGGCGAAGGCGACGACCGCCAGGCCGGCGAAGGCGATCAGGGGACCGAGAACCGGCAGAAGCGACAGACCGCCTCCGAGGAGCGCCAGGGTCCAGGCGCCGGGCAGGCCGGCCAGGAGGAGAAGCGCGAAGTAGATCGCCCCCTTGCCCGCGGCCACGAGGAGGCGCGACACGCAGAAGACGCGCAGGATCTCCTGGATGCGCGGGGCGATCCGGTCGAAGCGGGCGTGCCAGGACGGGGGAAGCTCGGCGCGGATCCGCGGCAGCCAGGGCGAGCCCTGCAGGAGGAAGAAGGTGTAGACCGGAATCAGGAGCAGGCTGCTGAGGATGCCGACGAAGCCGCCGACGAAGCGCGCACCGCGGGCAAGGAGAGCGGGGACCTCGCGCAGCGGGCCTTCGATGTCCTCCCGGGCGATCTCCAGGGACTCCAGGTCGAAGCGCACCGCCAGTTCCTGGAGGCGCCCCTGGATGTCCCGGGCCAGGGCGGCGGTGTCCCCCAGGCCCGAGGCAAGGGCCTCGCCGTCGAGGAGGACGGAAGGCACCAGCAGGAGCGGCGGCAGGCAGAGCGCCAGGGCCAGGCTCAGGGCGGTGGCCAGACCGCGGCCGGTGTGCGGCGCCAGCCGGTTGCGCAGGGGCAGGAGCACCAGACTGAGGAGCCAGGCGGCCATCAGCGGCACCGTGATGGAGCGGAGCCACCAGGCAAGCAGGAGGACCCCGGCGACGACCGCGAAGCGGATGAGGGAGGTCCGGCCCAAGGCGGTCCGACTCTAACGGCGCCGGGGGGCCCGGCTCCAGGCCGCCCTCAGTCCTGCAGGCTTCGGGCCGGGATCGGGTCGAGGCCGCGGAAGGCGGTCTCGATGTCGAAGCCGTCCCGGAAGTCCTCGATGCGGTCCGAATCCCGCTTCTTCAGGAGGCCGGCGTCGCACATCTGGAAGACCAGCTCTCCGAAATCCTCGGTGCGGCGGATGCCCCAGGCCTCGAAGACGAAGGGCGCCAGGGGGCCGAACTCCTCCCGCGCCAGGGCCCGGATCCCCTCCAGGAGCTCCTGGCCGTCCAGGTGCCGGGCCTCGCCGCGCAGCTGGTCCTTGGCCAGCAGGTAGAGGGTGTAGTCGATGGCCTCCAGGACGAAGTAATAGGCCATCTCCGCGTACCGGCGCCCGGTGCGCCGCCGCAGGCTGCGGATCCGTTCCTCGAGTCGGGCTTCGTCCATGGGTCGTCCCGGCTTGGTATCGGCCACCGCGGGACGGGCTTTGACGGCTCCCGCCTCCGTTTTCCCCAGGTTCTCCAGAAAACTCCCGGGATCTGGGATGTCGCAGAGTGCGGTGCCCCGGCGGGCCGCGGCCGGATCGGGACCTTCCAGTCTAGACGCTCCCGGGCGCGCGGTTTCGCACCCTCCGGCGCAGGCGCCGCTCCAGGTCCTCGCTGAGAAGCCGCGGGTGGACCTGGCCCCGGAGGTCGGCCTGGGCGCTGGCCAGGTCCCGGAGGAGGAGGTCGATCTCAAGCGCAAGCCCGGGTCCGGCCTGGAGATAAGCCCGGGCCGCCCAGCCGCAGGCGGCCGCGAGCCGCCGCCCCAGGGCCTCCCGCTGCTCGGCCAGGTTGCCGCCCTCGGGGGTCTCCAGCCAGACGGGCGGGCCCTCCAGGCCCCCCTCCAGCCAGGCGTGGAAGGCCTCGCCGGCCTCCAGGAGCTCCGCCTGGACCTCCTCGGGGAGCTCCAGGGCCGCCTCCGGCGAGCCCGTGGCCGCGACCAGCCACTCCCAGGCCCGGCCCTGCAGGCCACGGGCGGAGGCCTCCGCCTCCAGGAGGGCGGCCGGGCGCACGCCCAGGCGCACGACCCGGCAGCGGCTGCGGACCGCCGGCAGGATCGGGCCCAGTCCGCAGGCCGTGAGGAGGAGAACCGTCCCCGGCGGCGGCTCCTCGGCGGTCTTCAGGAGGGCCGCCTGGGCGTCGGGATTCATGCGGTCGGCATCGAGCAGGAGCACCACGCGCAGGCCTCCCGCGAGATCCGTCGGGCGGAAGCGCAGGGCCGCTTCCAGGCTGGGGACGGACTCCTGGCGCAGGGCGATGTGTTCGACCTTCAGGCCCTGGACACCGAGTTCCTCGGGATCCAGGCGCACGCACTCGGGGTGCCCGTCCACCCGCTCCGGGTCCACGCCGAGGAGCAGGGCCGCCGCCTCCCGGGCCAGCTCCCGCACCCGCCGGCGGGCCGGCCCGATCAGCAGGTAGGCGTCCGCCAGGGCTCCGGCCGCATGTTCCCGGCGCAGACGATCCAGGGCTCCCGCAGCACCTCCGGCCGCCCTCACGGTGAGCCCTCCCGCCGCGAAGCAGGCGGCGCCGCGTCCAGGGCGCGCAGGCGTTCGGCGATCCGGGCCTCGACCTGGTCTGCATCGAGCCCGCCGACCGGCAGGAGGAAGGTCCGCTCGGCGCGAGCCCGGGCATAGGCCAGATAGCCCTGGCGCACCCGCCGGTAGTAGGCCGCGTCCCGGCGCTCGAAACTGGTCTCGGTGTCGCCGTACCAGGCGCGGCTGCGGGTCCGCTCCAGGGAGACCTCAGGATCCAGGTCCAGGATGATCACGAGGTCCGGCTGACCGTCCCGGCCGACGACCAGATCGTCCAGGGCCAGGACGAAGCCCTCGGTCTCCGGGTCCTGTCCCTGGTAGGCCAGCGTCGAGGGAGTGAAGCGCTCACACACGACGTCGCGCCCCTCCCGCAGCGCCGGGCGCACGCGGCGCACCAGCATCTCCGCGCGGCTGGCGAAGAACAGCAGGGCCTCGGTGCGCGGATCCCAGCGCCGGCGCTCGGCGTCGAGGAGCATGGCGCGCAGGCGCTCCCCCACCGGGGTGCCCCCGGGTTCGCGGAGGTGCAGGGGCCGGCGGCCTTCGGCCTCCAGGCGCCGGACCAGGCGTTCGGCCTGGGTGCTCTTGCCGGAGCCGTCCACGCCCTCGAGAACCAGGAAGCGGCCGCGCATGTCCGAATCCTACCCGTGCCTCCTGGAAAAGCCCGAAGGCCCCGGGGTAGGCTGGGCGCCATGCTTCGCCCCTGGTTCCTCGCCGGGCTCCTGGCCCTGGCTCCGGCCGCCTGTCAGTCCGCGTCGCCGCGCTCCACCGAACCCCTGCGGCCGCCGGTCCCCTCGCCGCCGGGCGACGCCCCCCTGCAGCAGCGCATCGACTGGTGGGAGAGCCGGCTCGTCGAACTGCCCCCCGAGGATCTGAGCGAAGCGCACCTGCGCCTCGGCGACCTCTACCTGGAGGCCGACCGGCCGCTCCAGGCGCGCCTGGAGTTCCGTCAGGCTCTCCAGGGCCCCCTGTCCCAGCGGGAGACCGCCCTGGCACGCCGGGGCATGGGGCTGAGCTGGATCCTGGACCAGGACCCCGAGGCCGCCGCCCGGGAGCTCCTGCGTGCCCTGCCCTTCCTGGAGTCGCCGGAACTGGAGGAGACCGAGGCGCTGCTCGCCTGGTGCCGGGGAACCCTGGACCCGGCGGCCCTCGACGCCGATCTCGCCCGGCGCCTGGAGCCCTGGCTCGGGACGGAGATCCGCGAACTCGCCCGCGCCGCGCACCCGGAGGCGGGGACGGTCTTCTACGACGTCTCGCGCCGGGACTGGCAGGCGCGGCCCCTGCGGCCGGGCTACGAGCCCATGAGCCGGCCCTACCGGATCACGATCCACCACACCTCCGAGCCCTTCAGCAGCCTGGACGCCGCCGCCGGCCGCCACGAGGTGCGCCGCACCCAGGCCTTCCACCAGGATATGCGCGGCTGGGCCGACATCGGCTACCACTTCCTCATCGACCCGGCCGGGCGCGTCTACCAGGGCCGGGAGCTGCGCTGGCAGGGCGCCCACGCCGGCCGCAGCCGGGACGGCGTCATCAACCACAACGTCGGCAACCTCGGCGTCTGCCTCCTCGGCAACTTCGTGCCCCAGCCCGACCGCGGGCCGGACTACGCCCGGGGGCAGCAGCCCACCCCCGAACAGTTCGCGGCCCTGGAACGGCTCGTGGACCGGCTGCGCGAGGAGTACGGAATCTCCCGGAGCCAGGTGTGGGGGCACAGCCACTTCCGCGAGACCGCCTGTCCCGGCCCGGCCCTGGAGGCCTGGGCCGAGCGCTACCGTCAGGGCCGCGTGCGCGGCTGAGGGGCGGCCTCCTCCTGGCGGACCCGCTGGCGGGCCGCCTCCCAGACGGCGTCCAGGAGGGCGTCGAGCTCCAGGCGCGGCCGCCAGCCCAGCAGCGCCTCGAGGCGGGCGGGATCCCCGATCAGGCAGTCGTGGTCCCAGGCGCCCCGGCGGCGCTCCCGGGGGCTGTGCACCTCGACCCGGACCGACACGCGCCGGAGCAGCCCGTCGAGGAGCTCCCGGATCGCCAGGCCGCGGCCGCTGCAGACGTTGACCACCTCGAAGTCGGGAACGCGCTCGAGGAGTGCCCGGTAGGCGCGCACCACCGCCTCGACCGGCAGGAAGTCCCGGACCGCCTCCAGGCTCCCGGTCTCGAGGACTCCGCCGCCGGCCTGCTCCAGGCGCGCCAGGCGCAGGGCGAGATCGGGCAGGACGAAGCCCGGGCCCTGGTCCGGACCTGTGTGGTTGAAGGGGCGCACCGCCGCCACCGGGAGGCCGCGGTCGCGCAGGCCCAGGGCCGCGCCCTCGGCCTGGAGCTTGGTGGCGCCGTAGACGCTCCGCGGCCGACACGGGTCCTCCTCGCGCAGGGACCGGCGTGAGGGGGCATAGACCGCGGCGCTCGAGACCAGCAGTGACGGCGTCCCCGGAAAGGCGAGCTGCATCGCCTCCAGGAGCCGGGCGGCGGCCACGGTGTTCACGAGCCGCGCCCGGAGCTCCCGGCGCTGGCAGTCTCCGGGCCGCGACCAGCCGGCCAGGTGCAGGAAGGCGGCAGGCGGCGGCAGGCCGGCACCCTCCAGGCGCCCCGCCAGGCCCGCCGCGGAGGAGGCCGCGGCCTCCTCCAGACCGAGGCGCAGCCAGGGCCCGCCGGCGCCGGGCGGGCGCCGGCCCAGGCTGGCCCAGGGGCAGCCAGCGGCCCGGAGCTGGCGCAGGAGCTCCCGGCCGGCGAAGCCCGTGGCACCGGTGAGCCAGAGAGCGCCCTCGGCCACCGCCCGGCCTAGCCCTGGACCCCGGCGGGGATCCTGCCGCGCACGGCATGGTGGCCGGCGCGCAGGAGCGCGTCCAGGTCGGCGTCCACCATCATGCCGACCAGTTCCGGGAAGCTCAGGCGCGGCTTCCAGCCCAGGCGCTCGCGGGCGCGGGTCGGATCGCCGAGAAGCAGGTCCACTTCGGCCGGGCGGTAGTAGCGCTCGTCCACACCGGTGAACTCCTGCCAGTCGAGACCGACGCGGTCGAAGGCCAGCTCGCAGAACTCCCGGACCGCGTGCGTCTCGCCGGTGGCGACCACGTAGTCGTCCGGCTCCTCGGCCTGGAGCATGGCGTGCATGGCGCGCACGTAGTCGCCGGCGAAGCCCCAGTCCCGGCGCGCCTCGAGGTTGCCGAGGAGCAGCCGGTCCTCGAGGCCGCAGACGATCCGGGCCACGGTGTTCGAGATCTTGCGGGTGACGAACTCCAGGCCGCGGCGCGGCGACTCGTGGTTGAAGAGGATGCCGGAGCAGGCGAAGATCCCGTAGGCCTCGCGATAGTTCACGGTCATCCAGTGGGCGTAGACCTTGGCGACGCCGTAGGGCGAGCGCGGATGAAAGGGTGTCGTCTCGCGCTGTGGGGTCTCCCGGACCTTGCCGAACATCTCGCTCGAGGAGGCCTGGTAGAAGCGCGCCCCGGGCCGCACCAGGCGCAGGGCCTCGAGCAGGCGGGCCGCCCCCAGCCCCGTCACCTGCCCGGTGTTCAGGGGCTCGTGGAAGCTGGTCTTGACGAAGGACTGGGCGGCGAGGTTGTAGACCTCGTCGGGCTCGTGCTCGCCGAGAAGGCGGACCAGGGAGGAGGTGTCGAGGAGGTCGCCCTCCACGAGATCCAGGCGGTCGCGCAGGTGTTCGATGCGCTCCAGGGAGGGAGTCGAGGCCCGGCGCACCATCCCGACGACGCGATAGCCCTGCTCGAGCAGGTGCTCGGCGAGGTAGGAGCCGTCCTGGCCGGTGATGCCGGTGATGAAGGCGGTCTTGGACATGGTGGGAGGCGAGGGGCGGGGAGGCTGCAGCCGGCCGGGGGCCCTCGGGTTCAGGAATGGCCGAGCCAGAGTACCAGGAGGCCCGCCGCCCAGCAGTAGGGCGCGAACCAGGACAGCCGCCGGTTGCGGGCGATCCACAGCAAGAGGCCGAGGGCCGCGAGCCCGGTGGCGAAGCTCGCCGCTCCGGCCAGCAGCAGGTCGAGAGCCGGCGGCTGGTCCGGGGAACCCGCCAGGACGTCCGGCAGCTTGAGGACCGAGGCCCCGAGGATCGCGGGAACGGACATCAGGAAGGAGAAGGCGGCGGCCGCCTCGACGGAGAGGCCGAGGGCCAGGCCGGTGACGATGGTCGCACCGCTGCGGGAGATTCCCGGGACCACGGCCATCGCCTGGGCCACGCCCATGAGGAGGGCGATGCGGAGGCTCAGCGCCTCCAGCCCCGCTCCCGCGGCCGGGAAGCGCCGGCTCCAGAAGAGGAAGCTGCCGGTCACCAGGAGGGCGATCCCGGCGAGCACCGTCCCGGTGTAGAAGGTCTCCTCGATCCAGCCCTCCACGGGCACGAGCGGAAGGAGCGGCAGGGTGGCCGCCGCCAGGAGGAGGATCCGCCGGCGCTGGAGCCGGGTCTCCTCGGGGCCGGCGAGACCGAGGCCCCCCAGGATCAGGGCGCCCACCTCCCGGCGGTAGAAGACCAGGACCGAGAGCAGGGTCCCGACGTGCAGGAGGACCTCGATGCTTGCGTCCTCGGGCAGGCGCTCCCCGCCCGGCAGAAGCTCCCGAGCCAGGACCAGGTGGCCCGAGGAGGAGACCGGCAGGTACTCCGTCAGCCCCTGGAGCACGGCCAGGAAGAGGAGGAGGGCGAGGGGGCTCATGGGCTGGCGGGATCGGCAGGCTTCCTTCGGCCGGCCGCCGCCGCGGCCTGAAGGGCCGGAGAAAGGTACGGTCCTAGGCGAGGGCCGCGGCCGCCTCCTCGGGCGCCTCCGCCGGGAGGTCGAAGGCCGCCGCCACCGCCGGATGGGTGATGTGTCCGCCGAGGATGTTCGCCGCCGTGCGCAGGGCCGGATCCCCCTCCACCGCCCGCTTCGGCCCCAGGGCCGCCAGGCGCAGGATCCACGGCAGGGTGGCGTTCGTCAGGCCGAAGGTCGAGGTCCGGGCCACGGCCCCCGGCATGTTGGCGACGCAGTAGTGGACCACCCCATCCACGACGAAGGTCGGCTCCTCGTGGGTGGTCGGCCGGCAGGTCTCGACGCAACCGCCCTGGTCCACGGCGACGTCCACGATCACCGAGCCCGGCCGCATCCGCGAGAGATGCTCACGGCGCACGAGACGGGGCGTCCGCGCTCCCGGGATGAGGACCGCCCCGATCAGGAGGTCGGTCCGATCCAGACGCTCCTCGATGGCCTCCTCGGTGCTGTAGACGGTGGTGACGTTGTCCGGCATCACCTCCTCCAGGTGCCGCAGCCGCTCCAGGTCGATGTCCAGGATGGTCACCCGCGCCCCCATGCCGGCGGCGATCCAGGCGGCGTTGGTGCCGACGGTGCCGCCGCCGAGGATCAGGACCTGGCCGGGCTCGACCCCGGGCAGGCCGGAGAGGAGCACGCCGCTGCCGCCGAAGGGGCGCTCCAGGAAACGCGCCCCCTCCTGGACCGCCATGCGTCCGGCGACCTCGCTCATGGGCGTGAGCAGGGGCAGGTGCCCGTCCACCTCCAGGGTCTCGTAGGCGAAGCAGTGGGCCCCCGAGTCGCGCAGCCCCAGGGTCAGCTCGCGGTCGGCGGCGAAGTGGAAGTAGGTGAACAGGACCTGGCCGGGACGGGCGCGCTGGACCTCGACGGGCTGCGGCTCCTTGACCTTGAGGATCATCTCCGCGCGCTGCCACAGCTCCTCGGCCCCGGTGACGATGGCGGCACCGCCGGCGGCGTAGTCCTCGTCGGGCATGCCGCTGCCCGCCCCGGCTCCGGCCTGGACGAGGACCTTGTGGCCGGCGCGGGTCAGGGCCCGCGCCCCCCAGGGAGTGAGGGCGACGCGGTACTCGTGGGTCTTGATCTCCTGGGGGACGCCGATGATCATGCGGGAATCCTGGAACGGGGCCGGCCGCGGGGGAAGGGCGGGATTCTACAGCCCCCGGCACCGGCCCCCGCCGCCGCCATGACCACCACCGCCGAGCGCCTCGACGCCCTCCGCGAGCGCATGGCCCTCGCCGCCCGCCGCGCCGGCCGCGATCCCGGTGAGGTGCGCCTCGTCGCGGTGGCCAAGACCGCCGCCCCGGAGGCCCTGCGCGAGGCCTGGGCCGCCGGCCAGCGGCGCTTCGCCCACAACCGGGTGCAGCGCCTGGAGGAGGACCGGCGGATCCTTCCCGAGGCCGAGTGGCACCTGATCGGCCCGATCCAGGGCAACAAGATCCGGCGCGCCCTGCGCTGTGCCGACTGGATCCAGACGGTGGGCGAGGAGCGCACCGCCCGCCGCCTGCAGCGGATCCTGGAGGAGGGCGGTCGGCCGCCGGCACCGGTCCTCGTCCAGGTCAACCTGCATCCCGAGGACGGCCGCTACGGCTGCCCGCCCGCGCACCTGCCCGTCCTCCTCGAGACCCTGCGCCGGGCGACGCCGCTCCTGGATCCGCGGGGCCTCATGACCCTCGCCCCCCTCGGGGCGCCGGAGGCCGAAGTGCACCGGGTCTTCGCCGGACTCCGCAGCCTGGCCCGGGAAGGCGCGGAGCGAGGGCTGCTCCCCGCACGCCCCGAACTCTCCATGGGCATGAGCGAGGACTTCGAAATCGCCGTCGCCGAAGGGGCTACCCTGGTGCGCGTCGGACGGGCCCTGTTTCCCGGCTGAAGCCGCTCCGGATCCCCTCCCGAACCGTGCCCCTCCTTCTCCGCTGGCAACATGGCGCCTCGGAGCGCGCCTTTCCCCTGCGGGACCGGCCCCTGGGTCTGGTCCTCGACGGGGAGGCCCTGGACCGGGTGCGGGAGATCCCCGAGGGGGCCGATGGACTCCAGGTCTCGCCGCCCGACGCCGAGGGCCGCGTCGCCCTGGAGGCCCGCGGCGGCCTGCGCTTCCAGGCCCGCGGTCGGGAGGCGCGCCGGGTGCGCCTGCGTCCGGGCGGCGGCGTCGAACTGCGCCGCGCCGGCGAGGCGGCCGGCCGCCTGCTCCTGGAGGGCGAGGCTCCGGATCCCCGCGATCCTCTTCTCGGGCGCGAACTCGGCGGCTACCGGATCCTCGGACGCCTGGGCTCGGGGGCGGTGGGTGTCGTGTATCGGGCCCTGCAGCTGAGCCTCGACCGCGAGGTGGCCCTGAAGGTCCTCCACCCGGAGGCCGCCCGCGACCCGCGCATGGTCGCCTCCTTCAACCGCGAGGCCGTGGCCGCCGGCCGCCTGAGCCACCCGAACCTGGTCCAGGTGCACGACGTCGGCGAGGAGGACGGCTGGTTCTTCTACTCCATGGAGCTCCTCTCCGAAGGCAGCCTCGAGGACCGCCTCCGCCAGGGCCCTCTTCCCTGGCGCGAAGCGGTGGCGGCGGTCCGCGACACCGCCGAGGCCCTGGCCTACGCCGAGGAGCACCGCCTCGTCCACCGCGACGTCAAGCCCGAGAACCTCATGATCGCCGCCAGCGGGCATGTCAAGCTCTCCGACCTGGGGCTCGCCGCGACCCGCGGGCTGGTCGACCGCGAGGCGGCTGGCGGCACCCCCCACTTCATGGCGCCCGAGGCCATCGGCGGCCGCGAGGTGGATTCCCGCGCCGACCTCTACTCCCTGGGCTGCACCCTCTACCGCCTCCTCACCGGCGACACGGTCTTCCACGGGGAGACGGTCCGCGACATCCTGCGCGCCCACCGCGACGAAGAGCCGCCGAGCCTGAAGGAGGCCGGCGTCGAGGCGCCGCCTGGCCTGGAGGAACTCCTGGCCCGCCTCCTGGCCAAGGATCCCGCCCGCCGCCCGGCCAGCGCCCGGGAGGTGGTCGAGGCCTGCGAGGCCCTCCTGCGCGGCGAGCGCCGGCGCGGGCCCCTCCTGGCCCTGGCCGCCCTCCTGCTTCTCGCCGCCGGCGCAGCCGCCTGGCGGCTCACGCGGCCGGTGGCGGCGCCGCCGCACGACGAGGTGCGCACCGTGGTCCAGACGGATCCGGAGACCGAGCGCCAGAACGAGGAGCTGCGGGTGCAGCTGGCCCTGGAGAAGGCGCGCAACCTGGAGGACCCCGAGCAGCGGATCGCCGCCCTCGAAGCCTTCGCCGAGACCTTCGCCGGGCGGCCGGAAGCCGAGGCCGCCCGCGCCGAGGCCGAGAGCCTGCGGCGGGAGCGCGAGGAAGCCGAGGCGCGGGCCGAGGCCGCCCGGCGCGAGGCCGAGGCGGCCCGTGCCCGGCTGGAGGAGGCGGTTCGCTCGGCCCTCGAGGCGGAGCGGCCGGCCGAGGCCCTGGACGCCCTGGCCGATCCTTCCGACCCGGCCCTCGCCTCCCGTCTGCAGGAGGAGATCGGCGCCTGGCTGGAGGACCGGGCCGCCGCCTTCCGGAGGACCCACGAGGCCGCCCTCGAGGCCGGAGACTGGGAAGGCGCCGCAGCCCTGCGCGCCGGGTTCCAGGACCTCCTGGAGCCGGCGGAACACCCCCTCCTCGCATCCCTGGCGGCCGAGCTCGGAGCCCTGGAGAAGGAGGCTGCGGAGCGGCGTCGGGCCGGGCGCCGCGCGGCCTTCGACGCGGCCCGGGCGGCCTTCGTCCAGGCCCTCCAGGAGCAGGTCGAACCCGCCCTCCTGCGCCTCGACGGCGCCTCCGCTCACGAGGCCTTCCGGAACGCCGCCGCCTCCCTGGGCCACGAGGCGCTGCGCCGCGAGGCCGAGGCCCGGCTGCCTCTCTTCGAGGCGGCGGCGGCCGCCGCCGCCCGCCTGCGGGAGCGCCTCGCCTCCGGCGAGGAGATCGCCGTGGTCGAGCCCCGGGCCGGGAAGCGTGCACGCCTCCTGGCGATCCGGGACGAGGGCCTGCACATCGAGGTCCAGGTCCAGGGCGAGCGCGTCGAGCGCACCGACGCCTGGGACCTCTGGCTGGAGCCCGGGGCCCTGGGCGGCCTCCTGCGGGCGGTCCTGCCCGGCGGCGACCCGCCCGAGCCGGCCCTGGCCCTCTATCTCCTGGCCGGTGAGGCGCGCCTCGCCCGCGAGCTCCGGGCCTGGGCCGCCCGCGGTGCCCCGGCCGGCGAGGCTGCGGCCCTGGCCGAGCGCCTGCGCGCCTGGCCGGCCGCACCGCCGCGGCGCTTCGAGGGGTCCACCCCGCCCTCGTGGTGGGCCGCCGCCCGGGAAGACCTGCAGGCCCTGGCCGAGGCCCTGGACGCCGTGGCGGCCGAAGACGCCTACCTGGCCACTCTGCGCTTCGAGGAGTTCCTGGGCCGTTTCCGCCTTCTCGGTGCCTGGATCTCCGACGGCCGCTCGACCTGGGGCCTGGAACCATGAGCCGGCCGCGCCTCGTGGTCCTCTGCTCCGGGGGCGGCCGCACCCTGGACAACCTGGCCGAGCAGATCGAGGGCGGCCGCCTGGAGGCGGAGATCGTCCTCGTCGTCTGCAGCCGCAGCGACTGCGGCGCCGCCGAGAAGGCCCGCCGCCGCGGCTTCCTGACCCTGGTGATCGGGCCCGCCACGGACCCCGACCGCGAGCGGCGCGAACGCCGCCTCCTCGGGGCCATCCTGGAAGCGCGGCCGGATCTCGTGGTCCTCGCCGGCTGGCTCCAGCTCCTGCCCGTTCCGCCCGAACTGGAGGGGCGGGTCCTGAACATCCACCCGGCCCTGCTTCCGGCCTTCGGCGGCCCGGGCATGTACGGCATGCGCGTGCACCGGGCCGTCGTCGAGGCCGCCCCTCCGATCTCCGGCTGCACGGTCCACTTCGCCACCGAGGAGTACGACGCCGGGCCGGTGGTCCTCCAGGAGGCGGTGCCGGTCCTGCCCGGCGACACCCCCGAGGCCCTGGCGGCCCGGGTCTTCGAGGCCGAGAAACGCGTCCTCCCCGAGGCCCTCGCCCACCTCCTGGAGGGCCGCGCCCGCTGGCACCAGGGCCGGGTTCTCTGGGGACCGCCGGTTCCGCCCGGGGAGCCGGCCTGAGGCGTGGAGGCTCAAGCGGCGGAAACGCCGGCCGGGCCCGGCTCCTCCACCGGCCGGTCGCCGGTCCCGGCGGCCACGGCGTGGTAGCGGAGCAGATCCCCCAGATTGAGGGGGAAGGCGATCCAGGCATTCAGGCGTGTCCGCGCCAGGCCGTTCGCCAGGCCCTCCAGGAAGCCCAGGCCCAGGGACTTGCCGACCGCCCCGAGCAGGCGCGAGGGCACGACCGTGCGGCTGGGCACCATCTTGCGCTCGACGCGGAAGCCGGCCTGCTCCAGGGTCCGTCTCAGGGTCTCGGTCGTGTAGAAGTACAGATGCCAGTCGTCCACGATGTTACGCTCGCGCGGCCCGAGGAGCTTGAAGGTCCAGGTGTCGTAACGCGGCGTCTCCACCACCAGCAGGCCGCCCGGCTTCAGCACGCGCCGGATCTCCCGAAGCGTCTCGACCGGATCCTCCAGGTGCTCGATGACATGGAGGAGCAGGACCGCGTCGAAGTGCGCCCCGGGAAAGGCCGCCTCCTCCAGGGTCTGGGGCCGGACATCGAGGCCGTACTCCCTCCGGGCAAAGCGGCAGGCCCAGCCGTTCGGCTCCAGGCCGACGCAGTCCAGGCCGAGCCGTTTCAACTCGTGGAGGACCGCGCCGGCGCAGCACCCGACCTCCAGGACGCGCCCTCCCGGAAAACGTTCGGCGATCTCCCGGAGAGAGCGACGGTAGTCGCGGATCTGGGACCGCTGGCGCTCCAGGCTGGAAGGGCTCAGTTCCCAGCCCGCCTCCTCGGCCTCGCCCCGCTCCCGGTAGTCCTGGAGCTCGACCCGCCCGCGGGGGCTCGCATACATCAGTCCGCAGCGGCGGCAGCGTACGACCCGCCCCGCCTGGGCGACCCCGGCTTCCCAGAGGACCACCGGCTCGTCGGCTCCACAGAGGTTGCAGGGAACCGTCCGCTGGCGGAGGGCCGCCGAACGGTCCCGCGGCGGCTGCGCATCCATAGGACTCGAAGTCTGGGGGCGAAACCCGGGATCAGGGAGCGAAGCCCATTCTAACCCGGGTCGGCTCCAGCAGGGAGGAAGCCGGCTGGAGCCCCGGTCCCGCCGCTCAGTCCCCGGCGGCGTCCGTCCCGTAGCGCCCGAGAAGGCGCTCCACCTGCTCGGTCAGGCGGAAGGGCAGGCGCAGGGCGGAGGGCCCGTTCTGAGGCGCGATCCACTCGACGGAACCGTCCTTCCACCAGACCAGGATCTCGGAGCCGCGTTCGACCGGACGGCGGCTGATGGAGAGCCAGATCTCCCCCGCCGGCTCGCCCTCCGGCCGCGGCTCGGGACGCTCCAGGCGCAGGGAACCGAGGCGCTGGAGGAGTTCCCCGAGCACCTGAGCGTCCTGGTAGCGGGGATCCGCGGGCTCGCCCTCGGCCGGGAGCAGGACGCCGCCGGGAGCCAGCCAGCCGCCCGCCTGGCGCCGGAAGTCCGCCTGGCGGCCGCCGAGGCGCAGGCGCAGGGAGAAGACCTCCGCCGCCTCGCGGCGCACGAGGTCCTTGCTGCGCAGCTCCTCGACGGGAAGGCGCAGGAGGTCGAAGACCGACCGCGGGCAGGGCAGGGCATAGGGCCGTCCTTCCTGGAAGGCCCGCGGACCTCGACTCCAGAGGACGAGGCGGCTCCCGTCGGCGTAGTGACACTCGAGACGGTCGCCCTCGCGGCGGAAGTCCTCCCGGTCGGCCTCGTCGAGACGCTCCTCGGGCAGGTTCTGGACCAGGGTGCCCAGGAGCCTGCGCAGGCCCTGCTGGTGCAGGGGGTCGAG
>JALUUN010000657.1 GCA_027021325.1 Planctomycetota bacterium | reverse complement strand
GGTCGCCTCTGCTGGGCTGGAGCCTGCCCGTGGCCGACGCCGGCGGCCCCTTCCCCGGCGCCGGAGTGGGCGCCCACGTCCGCTGGACCCGGGCCTACGACTCCAATCCCGCGAGCGTCGAGGTCGCCACCTGCCTGGTTCCCTCGCCGGCGACCCCCGGCGGCTGGATCGTGGGCGGCAACACGGGTCTGGGCGGCGCCTTCCTGGAGGTGGACGAGGCCGGCGTTCCGGTCGGAGGCTTCCAGGTCGCCTCCCTGACCAGTGCCTTCGTCCCCACGGACGCCACCGCCTCCCCCGACGGGCCGGTCTTCGTCGGCACCGACGATCTCCTCGCCCTGGACAACGCCGGCAACCTTCGCTGGCACATGGACCTGGACCGCGGCCCGGCGGTCGCCGACGTCAAGCTCAACGGCGTGGACGCCGACGGCCAGGGCGGCTATTACGCCGCCGGCTCGGCCTATGTCCCCACCGCTTCCGGCACCACGGAGTGGCGGCCCCTGCTCCTCCGCCTCGACAACGGAGGCAACGTCCTCTGGTCCCGCTTCTATCTCGACCCCGTCGGCCTGAACGCCGGCTTCATGGACGTGAAGGCGGCGCCGGACGGCGGCGCCGTCGCCGTCGGCACCGCCCGCACCCCGGATGTCGGGACCGGATCCTGGGGAGCCTCGGTCGTGAAGGTGGACGCCAACGGCGATCCCGAATGGCAGTACGTCCTGACGAACAACGAACACACGGCCAAGGCCCGGGCGGTGGATCTCGGTCCCAACGGGGAGGTCTGGGTGGCCGGGATCCTCGACCGCAACATCAACTTCACCGACCCCTACAACCTCCTGGTCTGGAAGCTCGACCTGAGCGGCCTCTCCTATTGGGCCCTGCTCTACGCCGAGGAGGCCGACAACGGCAACGCCTGGAACAACACCTTCGACCAGGCCTATGACATCCTGGCCGACGGCGACGGCGCCATCGTCCTGGGCTCTTCGGCCGCCATCGGCGTGCCCGACGACGCCCTGATGTGGCGGGTCGGCCCCAACGGCGACACGACCTGGTTCAAGTCCTGGAGAGGCGTCGGGGGGGACACCCTCCGGGCGGTCGCCCACACCGACGACGGCGGCCTGATCGCGGCCGGCGAGACCGGCTCCTTCGCGGTCGCCGGCGTGAGCAGCAACGGCCACTATTGGATCGCCAAGACCGGCGCCGAGGGTTTCGTCCAGTGGGACCCGGCCCTCCAGGGCGGCGCGGCCCTCACCCCCGAACGGCGCCTCACGGGCCTGATCCAGCTCCCGGGCGCCTTCACCCTCCGCTGGGATCCCGCCGAGGCCGTGACCTACACGACGAGCCCGGTGACCTGGGGCCTGATCCCCTACTCCTGGGTGGACGAGGACCTGACCCGGCGCTGAAGGCGG
This sequence comes from Planctomycetota bacterium, assembly GCA_027021325.1. Lineage (GTDB taxonomy): Bacteria > Planctomycetota > UBA1135 > UBA1135 > UBA1135 > JALUUN01. The sequence continues at coordinate 3,799 of JALUUN010000657.1, read as the reverse complement.
CCGGCCCCGCGAGGACGGCTTCCCCGGCGCGGGGACGCGGGGAATCCCGGTAAGCAGCAAGCCGCTGGCGCCAAGGATGGGAGCCGCGGATCTCCCGCGGCGTGGACCCGGAATCCGACGACGACATGGCTGCTGGCCGACTTCTCCTTCCTGCTCTCTTCCTCCCCTTCCTCGCCCTCTCCCTCCCGGCCCAGGACCCCGGCATGTGGCGTGTCTTCGAGCGCCGGCAGGGGCCTGAGCCGCCGGAGGGCTTCGGCTCGGCCGTCGCCGGCGTCGGCGACGTGGACGCCGACGGTGTTCCCGACCTGGCGGTCGGTTCCCCCGGCGCCGCTCCCGGCGGCCGGAACGGGGCCGGCCGCGTGCACGTCTTCTCCGGCGCCACCGGCGAGACCCTCCTGGTCCTCGACGGCGATACCCAGGGCGGGCACCTCGGATCCGCCCTGGCCCCGGCCGGGGACCTGAACGGCGACGGCCACGCCGACATCCTGGCTGGAGCCCCCGGCCTCGGACGCTCCAACGCGGGAGGCGGCGTCATCGTCTTCAGCGGCGCCGACGGGAGCGAGCTCCTCCGCTGGGAGGACACCCTGGAGGAATACGGCATCGGCGAAGCGGTCGCCGGAGGCGCCGACCTCACGGGAGACGGCATTCCCGACGTGGTGGCCGGCGGCAGCGGCGACTCCTCGCTCTTCGCCTTTCTCTGGCACGAAGGCAAGGTGGTCGTGCTTTCGGGGGCCGACGGCAGCCTGGTCCGCGACACCCACGGCGGTCCCTTCGACAACCTGGGCCGGAACGTCGGCGTCCTGGGCGACCTCGACGGCAACGGCTACGGCGACTGGTTCTACTCGGTCCCCCGCTGGGACGATACGAGCTTCGACGAGGACTCAGGCCTCCTCGTCGTTGTCCTGGAGCCCTCCGGCGCGACCCTCATCACGCCGCCGGAGATCGGAGACGAACTCTACAGCGGCCAGGCCCTCGGCGACTTCGATGGGGACGGCCGCCGGGATATCGCCGGCCAGACCAGTTTCAGCGACCTGGGCGGCTTCACCGCCAACGGTGGCATCCTGATCTGGTCGGCCCTGGACGGAACCCTCCTCCATACGATCCCGAACGTCCCGGGCTCCTGGACCTACACCTGGACCGGCGACGGCGGCGACCTCAACGGAGACGGCTTCGCCGAGCTCCTCGCGGTCCGCGACGAATCGAACGGTCCGGGCCTGGACCTCGACGTCCTGGCCGGTCCCGACGGCCGCCTCCTCTACAGCTTTCCGCTGGGCGGGCCGGACGCCACGAATCTGAACCGGGTCACCCTGGCCCCGCTCGGCGACGCCGCCGGCACCGGCTACCCGCAGTTCGCCGTCGGCATGCCCCACACTTCCCGGGCCGGCTTCTACTCCCGGGGCCTCGTCGGCATCGCCGGATTCGAGCCCTTCCTGAGACCCTCGACCGACCGGATCCTGGCCTCCACCGGCGGCACCCTGCGCATCGACCTGCGCTTCCCTCCCGACGCCGCGGGCGAGTTCTGGCAGCTCCTGCTCTCGGCCACGGGCACCGGTCCGACCCCCGTTGCCGGCCTGAACGTGCCCCTCAGCCAGGACAGCCTGTTCCTGCGCACCCTGGCCGGCGACTACGCCATGCTCGAGTCCGTCCAGGGCGCCACCGGGGTCCTCGACGCCCAGGGGCGGGGGCGGATCGAAGTGGCCTTCTCGCCCGGCACGCTCGCCCCCCTCGTCGGCCAGGACTACTTCGCCGCGGTGGCCACCGGCCCGGACCCGGCCGGCAACGGGCACTATGTTTCGGCGGCAGTCCGGATCCTGATCGAGCCCTGAGGCCCCGGCGCCTCAGGGCCGCGGCTCCGCGCCGGCCTCGCCCAGGAGCTCGGCGAGGTCGGCGTGGGCCCGCCGCAGGTGCGGGATCAGGATGGAGCCGCCGACGACCAGGGCGACGTCCATGGCCTCGACCAGGGCCTGGCGGGAGTGCCCCTCCTCCACACAGCGGATCAGGTGGTAGCGGATGCAGTCCTCACAGCGCAGGACCAGGCTCGCCACCAGGCCCAGGAGCTCCTTGGTGGCGGCGGGCAGGGCACCCTCCCGGTAGGCGGCGCCGTCGAGGTTGAAGAAGCGCGCGGTGGTCCGCGTCCCCTGCTCGTGGACGACGGCGTTCAGGCGTTCCCGCTCGCGCCGGAAGCGTTCCAGGCTGGATTCCATGGCCGCATCCTGAAGCCGGCCCGGGCCGGCCGCCAGTCCGCCGGCGCCGCGCCGCCGGCCGGGAAGCGCGGGCGCGCCGGCAAGCCGGGCCGCAGGGCGGCCCCTTCCGCTCCGCCCGCCAGGAAAAATGCCCCGCGATCCGGAGACCACGGGGCACAGGAAAGGGATGGGTATCGGCGGCGCAGGACGCGCGGAACCTGCAGCCGCCTCGGGCGCCGGCCCCCCTTCCCGGCCGGCGTCGGTCCTCTATCGGCCGGTCCCGGCCCCCTCCCCAAGGGTTTCGGAGGGAACCCCGGGGCCTGGCTGCATCCCTGGTTGCCGCCGGGAGATCGGAGCTGCCCCCGAACCCGGGCCGGGTCTGGAGAAAGGCGCGTAAGGGCGGCGGCCGGCCCGCCAAGAACCGAGGGGCCGACCCCGGTCCCGAAGCCCTTCGGCGTCCCCTCCCCGCTCGTGGCATGATCCTCTCCCTCCGCGCCCGGAATCTCCAGGGCGCCCTCCGGGCGCTCCTTCTCCTGGGGCCGGCCCTGGCGGGCCCTGCCCCGGCCCAGGGACCGGGACAATGGCGGATCTTCGACCGCCTGCCCGGAAACGCCCGGGGCCTCCAGTTCGGAACTTCCGTGGCGGCCGTGGGCGACGTGGACGGCGATGGCGTCGGCGACTTCGCTGTCGGCGCGCCCAAGGCCGACGTCGGGAGCGAGATCGGGGCCGGAGCCGTGTTCCTCTTCTCCGGCGCCGACCGCCGGCTGCTCCGCCAGTTGCGAGGGAGCCGGCGCAGGGACCACTTCGGCATGGCCGTGGCCGGTGCCGGGGATCTGGACGGCGACGGCCTGGGTGACATCCTCGTCGGTGCCCCGGAGTCCGATCCCCGGAACCGACAAGGCGCGGGCCGGGCCAGCGTCTGGTCGGGCGCGACCGGCGCCCTCCTGTTCCACTTCGAGGGCATGGTGGAGACTGCCGGCTACGGTTCGTCGGTGGCGGGAGGCGGAGACGCGGATGGCGACGGCGTCCCGGATCTGCTGATCGGCGCCCCGGGCCCGCCGGCCGGCTACCACGACTGGACCTGGGACCGGGGCTACGTCCACCTGCGCTCCGGCCGCGACGGCAGCGTGCTGCGCGCCGTCCAGGGCCGCGACGACGACAACCGCGGGTATGTCGTGGCCTTCCTGGGCGACCTGGACGCCGACGGGCAGGACGACTGGCTGGTCAGCTCGCCCATCGCCTGGTCCCCCGACGGCTTCATGGGAACCGGGATGATCACGGTCCGCTCGGGGGCCTCGGGCCGCGCCCGCTTCCGGGCCTGGGGGCCGGAGCACGGTGCCCAGCTCGGACAGGGCGCCGCCGGCCTGGGCGACGTGGACGGGGATGGAGTCCCGGACTTCGCCGCCAGCGCCCCGAACGCCGAATCCGGAGGCCAGGAGCTCGGCCTGCTCCAGGTCTGGTCCGGGGCCAGCGGGCGCCTCCTCTACGAGATCCCGGGGCCGGGCCCGGTCCACACCTGGGGCTGGCTCCTGCGCCCGGCCGGCGATCTGAACGGAGACGGCCGGCCGGACCTCGCCATCACGGGCGAGAGCAGCTCCTACCAGCCCACCCTGGAG
>JALUUN010000656.1 GCA_027021325.1 Planctomycetota bacterium | reverse complement strand
TCCCGCCGGCCCTCGGCCTCCGGGAGGGCCAGGACCGCCTCGGGGGCTCCCTGCCGCGAGGCCCGGCGCAGCAGGGCCAGGACGCGGTCGAGGCCCGGTCCGGGAAGGGCCTCCTGGGCGAGCCAGGGCGGCTCGGCGCGCAGGCCCGCCTCGACCCAGGCGGCGACCCCCGGATGGTCGAGGCGGGCCAGCAGCCGCGCCTCGCGCTCCAGCCGGGTGCGCGCGGCGGCGTCCCCGGCACGGGCGAGGAGCTTCACCGCCGCCCGCTGCCGCGCCCGCGGGTCCCAGCCCTCCCGCACCTCGGAAGAGGCCCCCCGGCCCAGGAGCCGGCCCAGTTGGAAGCGGCCGGCGCGCGCCGGAGCCGGTTCGGCGGCAGGGCCGATCCGCAGGAGAAGGGGGACGTCCTCGGCCATGGGAAGGCAGGCCGCCTTCCATCCTACGATGGCTTCCGTGCCGAGGACCGACTCCCCCCACCTGATCCTGGGCGGGTGCACCCGCCCGGCCATGCGGACCCTGGAGGTCCTCTCCCCCGAGGACGGCGGCCTCCTGGCCGAGGTGGGCCGGGCCGGGCCCGGGGACTTCGAAGAGGCGATCCGGACGGCCGCCGCCTGCCGCCGGGCCCTCGCCGAGGAACCGGCCTGGAGGCGGAAGGAGCGCCTGCGCGCCCTGGCGGAAGCCCTGCGGCTTCGGGCCGCGGAGGCGGCGGAGATCCTTGCCCGGGAGGCAGGCAAGCCGCTGCGCTACGCCCGTGGCGAGGTGGAACGGGCGGTCACGACCCTGGAGCTCTCCGCCGAGGAGGCCGGCCGTCTGGATGGCCGCCTCCAGCCCCTGGACGGTCTGCCGGCCGGTGCCGGCCGCCTCGCCCTGGAGCGGCGCGTCCCCCGCGGCCTCTGTGCCTTCATCACCCCCTTCAACTTCCCCCTGAACCTGGTCTGCCACAAGATCGGGCCGGCGATGGCGGTGGGCGCTCCCTGGATCCTGAAGCCGGCGGAGAAGACCCCCCTCTCCGCCCTGTTCCTCGGGGAGCTCCTCCAGGACTGCGAACCGCCGGCGCCCGAAGGGGCCTGGTCCATCCTCCCGGCCCTGCCCGAAGACGCCTCGGCGCTGCTCCGTTCCGAGGAGGTGCGCGTCCTCTCCTTCACCGGCTCGGCGCGGGTCGGCTGGAAGCTCCGCCGGGAGGCTGCCGCGCCGACGGTGATCCTCGAACTGGGTGGGAGCGGCGCGACGATCCTGGCCGAGGACTGGCCCCTGGAGGACGCCCTGGACCGCTGCGCCCGGGCCGCCTTCGCCTATTCCGGACAGGTCTGCATCTCCCTGCAGCGGCTGCTGGTGCCCGAGACCCTGCGGGAGCCGGTGCTCGCGGGCCTGGCGGAGCGTGCGGCCTCTCTGCGCCGCGGCCCGGTCCTGGACGAGGCCACCGAGATCGGTCCCCTGATCCGGGAGCCGGAGGCGCAGCGCGTCTGCGCCTGGATCGAGGAGGCCGTCGCCCGGGGGGCGCGCCTGCACGCCGGCGGCGGCCGCGACGGCGCCTTCGTCGAGCCCGCGGTCCTGGAGCGGGTGCCCCACGACCTGCCGCTGTGGCGGGAGGAGGTCTTCGGGCCGGTGGTCGTCGTCGAGACCTGGCGCGACTTCGACGAGGCCCTGGAGCTCGCCGGAGAGGGCCCCTGGGGGCTCCAGGCCGGTCTCCTCACCCGGGACTGGGAGCGCATCCGCCGCGCCTGGTCGCGCCTGGAGTGCGGCCAGATCCTCGCCGGCGACACCTGCATGTTCCGGGTGGACTCCATGCCCTACGGCGGCACGAAGCGCTCCGGCCTGGGCCGGGAGGGCGTGCGCGACGCGGTGCGTGCCCTGACCGAGGCCCGGACCCTGATCCTGCCCGGCTGAAGGTGGCGTCTCAGGCGCCGCCGGCGAGATCCCGGTCCACCCGGCCGCGGCCGGCCGCCTTGGCCCGGTAGAGGGCGGCGTCGGCCCGGGACAGGAGATCCTCGAAGGAGTGGATCCCCGCCGCCGGCAGGACCGCCAGCCCGGTGCTCACGCCCGGGACCACCGGCGCCTCGGCAGCCTCCGCGGCCAGGACCTCGGCGGCGTGACGCCGCAGGCGCTCGGCCACGCTGAGGCCGCCGGCGCCGTCGGTCTGGGGCATGAGAACGACGAACTCGTCGCCACCGAGGCGGCCGACGAGGTCGGTCTCGCGCGCCCCGCCCTGAAGACAGGCGGCGAAGGTCCGGAGCAGGCGGTCGCCCTGCAGGTGGCCGAGGCTGTCGTTGATCTGCTTGAACCAGTCCAGGTCGAAGAGGGCCAGGGCCAGCGGAGAGCCGTAGCGGAGACTGCGCGCGCACTCCATCTCGCCCGCCCGCTCCAGGGCGCGGCGGTTCAGGACGCCGGTGAGGGAATCCCGCAGGGCGAGGTCCTCCATGCGCCGCCAGGCGGCGCGGGCGCCCTGGGCGCGGCGGAAATCGGCGACGGTCCGGCGCAGGCCCCGGGCCAGGGCGGCCCGGTCCACCTTGCGCACGTCGAAGACCGGGAGCCCCGGCCGCAGTTCGTTGAGGCTGCGGACGAGGCGGCGCGGGAGCTCCGGCGGCGTCTCCGGGCCGAGGAGGACGGCGTCCACCTCGGAGGTGCGCACCGCCCGCAGGACCTCCTCCTCGGAGCGGGCGCTGCGGTGGAGGATGCGCAGGCCCTGGGCCCGGAGGGCCTCGAGGAGGCGCACCCCCTCCCGCGGGGGGGCTCCCAGGACCAGGACCTGGAGCAGGGGCTCGGCCCCCTCCTCCTCCCGGCTGGCGCCGGCGGCGGAGTCCTGGAGGTTGCGGAACAGGCCGGTCAGCCGCCAGGCGGCCCGGCGCACCCGCTCGAGACCGGGACGCAGGTCCTCGGGCACCCGGGCGAGGTCGGTGTCCTCCCAGGCGGCAGCGAGACGCAGGGCGGCGAGCGGCGACTCCAGCTCGCCCAGGGAGGTCCCGAGCAGATCCAGGAGCAGGTCGAACTGCTCCCGCGAGGCCTCGGCCTCGGCCTGGGCGATCTCCTCGCTCAGGTCGTAGAGGTGGAGGACGAGGAACTGGACGCCGCCGGCCCCGTGCACCGGGGTGGCGCGCAGGCGGACGGTGCGGCGGCTGCCGTCCGGGAGGGTGAGACGCACGCGCCCGGTCCAGGCCCGGCCGTCGCGCAGGGCATCCCAGAGGGAGCGGCGCAGGCCCTCGGCGCCCTCGGCGTGGGCGAGGATGCGGTCCAGGTCCAGGGCGTCGCCGGGCTGCAGCTCCCCGGAGCGGAACCAGGACCAGAAGGCGCGGTTCGCCAACTGGACCGATCCTTCCAGGCTGGCGAAGACCACGGGGTCCTGGACCCCTTCGAGGGCGGCGATGAGACTCTCTCCCAGGGGCGGCGGCCCGGAGAGGGAGGAGGAAGGCATGGACGAAGAGGAAGGGGAATCCACGGAAGGTTCGGCCCAGGTGGGGATGGGGTGCCGGAAGTCGGGACCGGTTCGGATACGCCACCGACGGGGCTAAGGTTACCGGCGATGGCCCCGAAAGGCTCCGCCTTCCTCGAGCCGGGCGAGCGCCTGGTGCTCGTGAGCAACCGGCTGCCGGTGGTCCTGCGGCGGAGCGAGGAGGGTCTCGAGGTCCGCAGCGCCGCCGGCGGCCTCGCCAGCGGCCTCGGCGCCCCCCACCGCGAGGGCGGCGGCCCCTGGATCGGCTGGCCGGGCCTCGTGACCCCCGACGGGCGGCTGCCGGCGGAGGTCCGGGAGGCCCTGGCGGCGCGCCGCATGAAGGGCGTCGGCCTGCGCCCCGAGGAGCACCACCGCTACTACACCCTCAGTTCGAACCGCTGTCTCTGGCCCCTGTGCCACTACTTCACCGAGGAAGTGCGCTTCGACCCGGAGGCCTGGCGCAGCTACGAGGCCATCAACCGCCGCTTCGCCGAAGCCACCCTCGAAGAAGTCCGGGACGGGGATCTCGTCTTCGTCCACGACTTCCACCTGGCCCTGGTCCCGGGGCTCCTGCGCGAGGCGCGGCCGGATCTGCGCATCGGTTTCTTCCTCCACATTCCCTTCCCCAGCAGCGAGGTCTGGCGCATCCTGCCGGTGCGGCGCCAGGTCCTGGAAGGGCTCCTGGGGGCCGACTTCCTCGGCTTCCACACCCTCGACTACCTGCGGCACTTCCGCGTCAGCCTGCGCCGCGTGCTCGGCCTGGAGCCCGGAGCCACCCAGGTCGAGGTCGGGCGCCGAACGGTGCGCTTCGCCGCCGAACCCCTGGGCATCGACGGCGAGGCCTGGATCCGGCGCGCCGGCCAGCCCGCGACCGCCGCCGCCCTGGGCCGCCTGCGGGAGGCGGCGGCGAAGCGGCGCGTGATCCTCGGCGTGGACCGCCTGGACTACACGAAGGGCATCCCCGCCCGGCTCCAGGCCTTCCGCACCCTCCTGGAACGCCGCCCGGAGCTGGCCGAGGAAGTCCTGATGATCCAGGTGGCGGTGCCGAGCCGGGTCGAAGCCGATGAGTACCGCAGCCTCAAGGAGGAAGTGGACCGTCTCGCCGGCGAGATCAACGCCGCCTTCGGGCGGCCCGGCCTGCAGCCTCTCCACTACCAGTTCCGTGGCGTCCCGCCGGAAGAGCTGAGCGCCCTCTACCAGCTCGCCGACGTGGCCCTGGTGACGCCCCTGCGCGACGGCCTGAACCTCGTCGCCAAGGAGTTCGTGGCCTCGCGCACCCGCGAGGACGGGGTCCTGGTCCTGGGCGAGTTCACCGGCGCGGCCTGGGAGCTGGGCGAGGCGCTCCTCGTCAACCCCTTCGACCGCGAGGGCCTGGCCGATGCCCTCGAAGAGGCCCTGGCCATGCCCGCCGAGGAACAACGCCGGCGCATGGCCCCCATGCGCCGGCGGGTGCTGCGCCACGATGTCCACCGCTGGACGGCGCGCTGTCTGGAGGGCATCCGCCGCGCGCGCCTCCCTGAGGCCCCTCCGCTCCTGCGTGGTTCTGTCCGCGAGGATCTCTTCGAGGCCTGGGCGGCGGCCCGGGATCGAGTCCTCTTCCTCGACTACGACGGCACCCTGAGAGAGTTCGCGCCGCGCCCGGAACTCGCCGCCCCGGACCCCGCCCTCCTCGACCTCCTCCAGCGTCTCGGCAGCGCCCCGAGCCTGCGCACCTGGATCGTGAGCGGGCGCACCGCCGCAACCCTGGAGGAATGGCTCGGAGGCTCGGGCTGCGGCCTCGTGGCCGAGCACGGCGCTCTCCTGCGGCCGGCGGGCGGCGAGGCCTTCCGCCCCCTCTTCCACCTGCCGGATCCGGCCTGGAAGGAGAGTGTGCGCCCGGTCCTGGAAGTCTTCCGGGAGCGGGTCCCCGGCTCCCATATCGAGGAGAAGCATGCCAGCCTCGCCTGGCACTACCGCCAGGCCGCGCCCGGAACCGGCCCCTGGCAGGCCGCCGAGCTCCAGGCCCACCTGGCCGAGGTCCTCCAGAACCTGCCGCTGGAGGTCCTGCGCGGCGACCGGGTGATCGAGGTCCGGCCTCAGGGGGTGGACAAGGGGGGAGCGCTGCGGGAGATCCTGCGCGATGCCGAGCCGGGCCTGGTCCTGGCCGCCGGCGACGACCGGACCGACGAGGACCTGTTTCGCGCCCTGCCCGCGGGAGGGACCGGGATCCTCGTCGGCCGGCGGCCCTCGGCCGCCCGCTACCGTCTGGACTCCCCGCAGGAGCTCCGCAGCCTCCTGGCGGAGCTCCTCGCACTCCTCCCCCGCGGCCGGGCGGCGGCCGGAGGCGGGAGCACGGGCCGGGAGGCCAACTGAAGCCCCTCGCCGCCCCGCGCCGATGAAGGACAGGAAAACCGAAACACCGCCATGTCCGGACCGCGCCCGCAAGCCTCCCCCTCCGCCTCCTCCCTGGAGGAGCTCCCCGTGCGCCTGGACCACGGCGTCATCGGCAACGGCTGCATGCTCGCCCTGATCGCTCCGGACACCGGCGTGGACTGGCTGTGCATGCCACGCTTCGACTCGCCCTCGGTCTTCGCCCGGCTCCTGGACCGGGAGAAGGGCGGAACCTGGCGCTTCCTGGTGGACGGCAAGCCGGTGCGCGGGAACACCAAGTACGTCCGCAACACGAACGTCCTCCTGACCCGCTTCGAGACCCCGGACTGGGCCTTCGACCTCTTCGACTACATGCCGCGGATCCCGAGCGGCCTGCGCGTGCACACGCCGCTTCGGGTCATGCGGGTCCTGAAGCCGCGGCGGGGCGCGCCGCGCATCACCATGGAGTTCGACCCGCGCCCGGACTACGGACGCAAGGAGGCACGGCTCGTCCCCTTCCGCAACGGCGTGGCGGTGCACGGCGGCGAGGCGCCCCTGAGCCTGTTCAGCAACGTCCCTGCCCCCTACATCATCCAGGGCCAGTCCTTCGCCCTCGACCGGATGCGCTACTTCGGGCTGGAGTACGGCCCGGCCGGCGAGCCGCCGCACATGGACGAGATCCGCCGCGATCTCGACCTGACCATCGCCGGCTGGCGCCAGTGGGCCCAGAACCTGGCGCTGCCGGGTTTTGCCGACCGGCAGGTGATCCGCTCGGCCTTGTGCCTGAAGCTCCACGCCTACGAGGAGACGGGCGCCATCATCGCCGCCTCGACGACCAGCATCCCCGAGGCCCTCGGCGAGCCCCGTACCTGGGACTACCGCTACTGCTGGCTGCGGGACGCGGCCTTCACCGTCGAGGCCCTGCGCCGGGTGGGACATTTCCAGGAGGGGCGCAACTTCATGCACTTCGTGCGCGACGTCGTCGAGGGCGGGGCGCTCCAGCCCCTGTACGGCATCGGCGGCGAACGCGACCTTGAGGAATACGAACTGCCGCACCTGGAGGGCTTCCGCGGGACGAAGCCGGTGCGCATCGGCAACAAGGCGGCGGAGCAGGTGCAGAACGACCTCATGGGGGAGGTGGTCCTGTGCCTGCGCACCCTGCTCCTCGACGACCGCGTCGAGTTCCACCGGCCCGAGTCCTGGTACCCGATCATCGAGCGCATGGTCCTGGAGGCGCGCATCGCCCAGGACGATCCCGACCTCGGCATCTGGGAGTACCGCGCCGGCCCGCGGGTCCACACCTTCTCCCAGGCCATGTGCTGGGCGGCCATGCACCACGGCGCCGCCCTGGCCCGCAACTTCGGCCGCGCAGCCGAGTCGGCGCAGTGGAGACAGGAGGCCGAGACCCTGCGCCAGCGAATCCTGGAGCAGGCCTGGCAGCCCTCCCTCGGCATGTTCACCGAGACCTACGGCGGCACCGATGCCGACGCCTCGATCCTGCTGCTGCCGATCCTCGGCCTGCTTCCAGCCACGGATCCCCGCTTCCAGAGCACCCTGGAGAAGTACCGGAAGATCCTGGTCCGGGACCGCGGCGTCATGCGCTACGTGCACCAGGACGACTTCGGCGATCCGAAGAGTGCTTTCACCATCTGCAGTTTCTGGTGGATCGAGGCCCTGGCCCTGGCCGGCCATCTGGACGAGGCCATCGACCGCTTCCACACCGTCGCCGGCCACGCCAACGAGCTCGGCCTGCTGAGCGAGGACGTCAGCCTGGAGACCGGAGAACTCCTGGGCAACTTCCCTCAGGCCTACACCCACGTCGGTCTGATCAACGCCGCCTGCACCATCGGCACGCTGCTGCGCGTGCGCGAGGGGCGCTTCCACGCCTGGTCCTGACCTCCCTTGCGCCGCCTCAGGCCACTCCTCCTCCTGGCCCTCACCTCCTCCCTCCAGGCCCAGGAGGAGTCCGAAGCCGAACCGCCGGCGGTCCGGAGGGAAACGCCCTCCTGGTCCCTGAGCGGTGGCTTCCGCCACCTCGGCGGCGCCGGACTCGGTCCCGGAGCGGAGGTCTCGGTCGCCCGCAGCGACTTCGGGGCCTGGCTGGGGCTTCCCCTGGGCGGCGGCCACCGTCTGAGCCTCGGTCCCTACCTGCGCCAGTACGACTACCGCTTCGACGGCACGAGCCCCCTCGGCTCCGACCCCTTCAGCACGATCCGAAGCCTCGGCTTCCGCGCCTCCCTCAGCGATCCCCTCGGCGAGGACTGGCATCTGACGAACACGATCCTCGTCGAGAACACCGAGAGCCCCGGAGCAAGGCTCTCGGGACGGACCGGCAAGTGGATCGCCTGGGCCGGCTGGGAGACCAGCGAGGACCTCACCTTCTACGGAGGCGCTTTCTTCTTCGAGGGCATCGAGGAGCGTTTCGCGGTGCCGCTCCTCGGCTTCTCCTGGGACTTCGCCCGCAGCCTCGGCCTGCGCAGCGACGCCCGGGGCACCCGCCTGGAGTACCGCGCCGCGGAGGACTGGCGCCTGTCCCTGGGCTGGGACGCCGACGTGTCCCAGGCCCGCCTCGCCCCCTCCGACGCCGTGCCGGACGGCGTCCTCCAGCACCTGGAGTTCGACCTCGGGATCCAGGCCTCGTGGCAGCCGGCTCCCGGCCGCAGCCTGCGCTTCGGCCTCCTCACGAACCTGTTCCTGGACCTGGAGCTCCAGGACGCCCGCGGCCGCCGGGTGGCCGACGCCCAGGGCGATCCGGGCTGGATCCTCTTCCTCCACGGCCTGTGGACCTTCTAGGGCCGGCGTTACCCTGGAGCGCGATGCGCTGGATCGTCTCCCTCGCCCTCCTGGCCCCGGGCGCCTGCACGGCCTTCACGCCGACCCCCGCCACGCAGACGCGGGACCTCGAGCTCCTCGGCCCCTTCGTGAGGGTCCTGCCGCCGGCCTCCGTGCGTGTGGCCCCGGACGGGACCGTGGATCTGCGCGAGCTCCGGGAGCGGGGCGGCCTGCGCTTCGTGGACGGGCAGGAGCCCCGAAACCACCCGGCGCTCGCGGCCGCCTGGAAGGCGGGGCGCGCCCCGGCCTACGGCCTGCTCGGCAGCAACGGCGAACAGCGCCTGCGCGTCCTGGAACTGCGTGTCGCCGAACCCTGGACGGCCCCGCACGCCGAGCTCCGTGCCCGCGCCCTCCACCCGGTGCCCTTCACCCTCAGCCTCCTGCGCGAGAGCGACAGCGGCAGCGAGGTCCTGGCCGCCGCGCCCTCCGTCATCTGGGGCGGCACCGAGGGGGCCGAGGGGCCGGGTGTCCACTATGCCGAGGCCGTCTTCGCCCTGCCGGAGAACCGGATCCCCGGCTACACCCGCCTCCGCCTCCTGGTCCAGGAAGCCGGAAGCGGCTGGACCGCCGCCGACGAGATCCGGATCGAGCCTCTGCCCTGGACGCCGCCGGGCACCCACGACCGCGCCGAGGACCCCACTCCCTAACGCGCCCGGATCCAGAGGAGTTCGACCTCGGGATCCACCTGCAGGGAGCGCACCGGCGGATCCTCGAGCTCCAGGACCTCCTCGGCCTCGTCCACCTCGAACACCCTGTCGAAGGCCTGGCCGCCCGCTCCGGTCCAGCGCAGGCGCAGGCGGAAGCGGTAGGGCTCGCCCTCCTGCTCCTGGTGCAGGAGCACTCGCTCGTCCCCCGCTTCCAGGCGCAGAACCGGGCAGCCGGGACGGTCGAGCCACTGCTCGAAGAACCAGCCGAGCTCCCGGCCGCTCGCCTCTTCCAGGGCTTCGCGCAGGCTGTCCGTATCCACCGAGCGGCCGCGGTTCGCCAGGAACCAGGAGCGCAGGCCGCCGAAGAAGGCCTCGTCCCCGATCTCGCCGCGCAGCATGTGCAGGATCCAGGCCCCTTTGGGATAGGTGTTCCGGTTCAGGACCTGGTCCGGCTTCTCGTAGCCGTCCCAGCGCACCGGCAGGCGGAAGGCCTCCGGCGCGGAGGCCCAGGAGCGGCGCATCTGCTCCAGGCTGCGCGCCAGCGGCGGGCCGCCGGTCGCGGCGTCGAGCCACGGTCCGAAGTAGCTGGCGAAGCCCTCGCTCAGCCAGACCTCCTTCCAGGAGCGGTAACCGACGCCGTCGCCGAACCACTGGTGGGCGAGCTCGTGGGCCAGGATCGAGGCGCCGAAGCGCGGCGACTCGAAGAGGTTCTCCATGACGAAGGTGTTGCCCGCGTTCTCCATTCCTCCCCATCGCGTCGGCACCTGGACCACACAGTACTTCTGGTAGGGATAGGGGCCGAAGGTCTCCTCGAGCAGAGCCAGCCACTCGGCGTGGTGGACGAGGCCGCGCCGCGCCCGGGGCAGGTCCTTGCGATAGATCCGGTGCGGCACCAGCCGCGGGTCCCCTCCCTCCTCGACCCGGGCGAAGGGCGCCACCGCCAAGGCCAGGAGATAGGTCGGAAGCGGTTCCTCCGGACGGCTCACCCAGCCGAACCAGCCCTCCGCCACCGGGCGCCGTGCCGCCGGCGGCACCGGACTGTCCTCGGGCCAGGCCTCCCCGGCCTCCAGACGCCGGCCGCGGCCGCTGCAGACGGCGTCGAAGCCTTCGGGAATCTCCAGCTCCAGGGCAAAGCGAGCGCGGTCGGAGGGGTCGTCCTCGCAGGGCAACCAGCCGCGGGCGCGCACCGAGAAGTGGTCGGTGAAGGCGCAGGGCTCGCCGTAGCGGGTGTCGAAGAAGTAGAGTCCGTCGGGCGGGCGGCCTTCGAGGCGCACCCGGAAGGCGAAGACCTCGCCGGCGGCCAGGGTGCGGCCCGGATCCAGGAGCACGCGGTCCCCGTCCTGGGTGAAGGAAAGCGGCCGGCCTTCCAGGTCCTCGAAGCTGCGCTCCCAGCCCTCCCCCGCCACCGAGTCCAGTTTCAGGACGCGGAGCTCCTCCAGGGCACGGAAGCGCGCCTCGACCCAGCCCTCCAGACGCCGCTCCCGCGGATCCAGACGCAGATGCAGGGCGTAGCGCAGGGCGTCGGCCTCCGGGTATCCCCGGTAGGAGGCGACCGGCGCCGCCGGCGCCTGGGGCAGAGCGGCGAGGAGGAGGGCGAGGAAGGGCGGCATGGGCGGGACGGGTGCGGCCCCGCCCCCAGGGAGCCGGGCCCGGAGCGCGGCTCAGCCGGCCGGGGTCATGCCGGCGCCACAGCGCTGGAGGATGGTGGCGACCAGCTTCTCGATGCCCTCGGCGGCCTCGGAGATGGAGCCCGCCAGCATGTACGCGGGCGTCGAGACCACGTTGTTGCCTTCGTCCACGTGCACGTCGCGTACCGGACAGGCGACATGCTTGACGCCCATGGCCTCCAGGGCCTCGGCGGTCTCCAGATCGTTGCCGATGGTCAGCTCCACCCGCCGCGAGGAGCCACGCAGGACCGCGGCGAGGACCGCCGGGGAGATGCAGATGGCTCCCAGGGGCTTTCCGGCCTCCAGGGTCTCGCGGACGATGCGCGCCACCTCCGGGTCCGGCTCCGCCTCGGCACCGCGCACCGCGAAGTCGCAGAGGTTCTTGGCAGCGCCGTAGCCGCCCGGGAAGATCAAGGCATCGAAGTCGGCCGCGCCGACTTCGGAGGCCGGACGGATCTGGCCGCGCGCGATCCGCGCCGACTCGACCAGGACGTTGCGCGACTCGCCCTCGACGACCTCCCCCTTCAGGTGGTCCACCACGTGGAGCTGAGCTTTGTCGGGAGCGAAGCAGAGGATCTCCGCACCCGCCCGGTCCAGGGCCAGGAGGGTGAGGACGGCCTCATGGATCTCGGTGCCGTCGTAGACACCGCAACCGGAAAGACAGACGCCGACTCGGACCATGGCCGGATTCTAGTCTCCGTCCCGCGGAGCGGCAGCCGCCCCGGCCGCCTCCAGGTCCACCGCCCCCTCGCCGATCCGCGCCTGACAGGCGAGGCGCTGCTCCGGCGGCGCAGCCAGGGAGCGAAGCCCCAGGGCCTCGAGGGTTTCCGGCGGCGCCAGGCTCCCGGCCCGGAGGCGCACCCGGCAGACACCGCAACGCGCCTGGAGGCAGCCGAAGGGAAGCGGCAGCCCGGCAGCCCGGGCCGCCTCGGCCAGGGCGGCTCCGGCCGCGAGCTCGGCCTCGGCCAGGACCTGGCCTGAACGGTCCAGGATGCGCACCCGCGGCATCAGGGAGGATCCTCCCCGGCCTCCGCCGCCGGCCAGCCGATGCCCGCCCCGGCCCGCTCCCGGAAGCGTTCCGTGAAGCGCAGGACCTGGGTCCGGTACTCCCAGGGCCCGCTGCGCTCGCCGCGGAGGCGGGCGATCCAGGCATCGCGGCCGCCGGCCTCGCGCAGGGCCCGCGCCACGGTCCCCGGCCCGAGACGATAGGCGAGGAGGGCCAGGTCGAGGTCCGAGCCGAAGCGGTCCAGGAGCCCGGCGAGATAGTGGGCCCCCATGCGCAGGTTCTCCGCCGGGGTCCAGGGGGGATCCCCGAGACCCAGGCGCGCGGCCATCTCGGCCGCGGTCTCGGGGTGGAGCTGGCACAGGCCCAGGGCGCCGATGGAGGAGCGGGCCTCGGGGTCGCCGCGGCTCTCGGTGTAGACCAGGCCGGCCAGGAGCCAGGGCTCGATGCCGGCCTCACGCGCCGCCGCCTGGATCTGCGGGGCGAAGTCCTCCACCGCCAGCAGCCGGTCCTGGCCGCGCAGGGCCAGGACCCCGAGAGCAGTGCCCCCGAAGGCGAGGACGAGGGCCAGACTCAGCCGCGGTCCCGCCCCTTCAACCAGTCGTGCCATACCCGAGCGACTTCCTGGACCAGCGGCCGCGGCGAGCTGCCGTAGAGGGCAGGCGCGTCCACCCCGGTGAGGCGCTCGAGCCAGTAGGAGGTGGCGGGCCGGAGGAAGGAGGGGCCGTTCTCCAGGAGATCCAGGAGCGCGGGTACCGCCAGGGCGGTCTCCTCCTCCCGGGGATCCGCGAAGCG
This sequence comes from Planctomycetota bacterium, assembly GCA_027021325.1. Taxonomy (GTDB): domain Bacteria; phylum Planctomycetota; class UBA1135; order UBA1135; family UBA1135; genus JALUUN01. The sequence goes on along the minus strand of JALUUN010000656.1, from coordinate 9,181 downwards.
CTCCGGCAGGACCAGGCCGCGCTCGCTGGCCGAACGCCGCAGCCACTCCGCCGGCGAGACTCCCTGGTTCTCCCGCCACCAGGACTCGTAGACGCCAGCGGGATCCGGCGTGTGCCGGAAGTCGGTACAGAGGGTGAAGGTCAAGGCGTCCAGGAGCTCCGGATCGCGCGGCATCTCCGGCAGCAGCGCCATCAGGCGCGGCGCCGCCGCCGGGTCGCCGAGGCGGCCGGCCTGGAGCGCCGCCCGCCGTGCCACCCCGGAGTCCTGGGAGTCGAGGTGGGCGCGCAGGACGCGGCGCGTGCTGCCGGCGCCCCGCCGCTCGAGGACGCGCAGGAAGCTGACCTCCAGCGGCGTCGCGGCGAAGGCCGGGAACAGTTCGCGGAAGAGATCCTGGACGGCCTCTCCGGGAAGGTTTCCGAGCCCGTCCACGGCCGCGAGACGGACGCCGGCGTCGCCGTCCCGGGCAGCATCCCGGAAGACACCCAGCACCCCGGGAGAGGAGACCCCCAGGCGGCCGAGGGCCCAGAGGGCCTCCTTGCGGACCTCGCGGGGGAAACCGGGGCCGGCGTGGTCCAGGACCGCACCGAGGACGCCGGGATCGGCGATCTCCCCGAGACTGCGGAGGGCCATGCGGACGACCAGCGGATTCTCGTCGCCCAGGGCGCCCTCCAGGGCCGCGACCGCCTCGCTCCCGCCCCGGCGCAGGGCGCGGACAGCGGCGACGCGGACATGGAGGCGCGGATCCTGGAGGGCCCCGACGGCAGCCTCCGTCCCGAGGCGTTCCAGGCCGGCCTGGACCAGCTCGCTGCGCAGGGGTTCGTCCAGGTCCTCGGTCCGGGCCAGGAGCGGGCCGGCGAGCCCGGGGTCGGGCACGAGCAGGGCCGCTTTGAGGAGGGCGCGGGCGGTGTCGGGAGCATGCTGACGGGCCGGCAGATGCTCCAGGAGTTCCCGGGCCAGGGCCGGCTCCCAGTGCCGGGCGATCCCCGGGTCGGCGACGAGTTCCCGGCACCAGGCGTCGAGAACCTCGTCGCTGAGCCCCTCGACCTGGCCGCGGGTCATCTCCACCTTCATGCGCAGGCGCTCGGCGGCGCCGGCGGCGTCCCAGGACTCGAGGCGAGCCAGGATGAAATCGCGGGCTCCGGGGCCGTGGGCCAGGCTCTGCCAGGAGGTCTCGGCGTGGAGGCTGTCGAGCCGCGCCAGGAGGTCCGGCACCCAGTCCAGCCCGGCCGGCCCGCGGAAGGCGAGGCGCTTGCGGCGGTCGCCGACGGCAATCTCCAGGCGCGAGCGCAGGGGCTCGCCGTCGGGACCGTAGGTCCCGGGGAGGATCCGGGTTCCCAGGAGCCGGGCTTCCTCCAGGATGCCCAGGACTCTCTCCAGGGAACGCGGCCCGAGGAGCCGGGCGCCCGGCGGCGGATCCTCGGCCTCGGGGCCGGCCAGGATCCGTTCGGGCCCGCCGGCCCGGGACCAGCGCACCATCAGGCGGGGTGCCTCCTCGAGCCCGACATGGAGGGTGCCGCGCACCGCCCGGAAGGTGTCGATGTTCTCCACCATCCAGGCCAGCCAGGCGCTTCGGTCCTCGCCGCCGAAGTCCTCGCCGGTGAAGCGCTTCAGGCTCTCCTCGGCGACGGGGCTGAAGCGGGCGTATTGGGGATAGAACTCCGCGCCGCCGACCGCCCGGACCAGGCGGTGCAGGATCGGCCGCTCCAGGGCGACGAGCCCGGTCTCGGCGTCGCTGCGGAACTCGTACTCCGCCAGGAGCGCCGCAGCGGCCCCGGCCAGGAAGGGATCGCTCCGGTCCAGGAGCGGAATCAGGCGCTCGACGAGGGCGTCGTCCACCAGGAGCTCCTCACTCCGGTCCTGCTGCAGGAGACGGGCGTAGAGGAACCAGGCGAGTTCGTCCTCGGCCTCCGTCCGCTCCAGTTCCTCGCGCAGCCAGGCACAGTCCCCCGGCGCCGGACGGCCGGCCAGGGCCTCGGCGGCGACAAAGGCGACGGAGACCGGAGCCCCGCGAAGGACCTCGCGCAGGCCGCGCCGCAACTCCTCGTCCTCGGGCCAGTCCTCCCGCGCCCGCGCCAGGAGACGGGCGGCGCGCAGGCGTGCGTCGCTGTCGCGGCCGAAGCGCAGGACCTGGAGCAGCGGCTTGAGGTGCTCCTCGCGCAGGCCCTTGAGAAGCCGCGCTTCCGCAGCGATGCGCAGCTTCTTCTCGGGATGCTCCAGGAGCCGAACCGCCCGGTGCGGCATCCAGCCGCCGTTCAGGCGCAGGGAGGTCTCCAGGCAGGCCACCGCACCCTCGACATAGCCGAGGCCGCTGGCGAGATCCACGAGCCGGGGCGCGTCCTCGGGCTCGCCGACCGCCTCCAGGAGCTTCGCCGCCAGGAGCACCGAGGGCAGGTGGGGGCACTCCAGGGCCCGCAGGGCCACCGGCCGGGTGCGCAGGCCGAAGGCCTGGAGGCGCTCCAGGGCGGCACGCCGCTGGGCAGGGTCGGGATCGGGGAGCCCCTCGAAATCGCGGAAGACCTGGACGATCCGCTCGGCGCCCGCGATCTCCTGGCCGTCCCACCAGCTGGCCGGCGCCGCCTCGGGCTCCTCTTCGTCGGCGGCCGGGGACGGCGCCCCGGGATCCTGCCGCGGGCGCACGGGGCGCAGCGGACGGTCGGGCAGCTCCAGGCGGCTCCGGTGCCCGGGCCGCCGCTTCTCCGGGATCTCCTGGGCCGGGGAAGCGGCGGCCAGGAGGACGGCGAGGAGCGCCAGGAGGGCGGTGCAACGGCCCGGCCCGGAGTCACGGCCAGGAAGGCGGAAGGGGGGCAAGGCGGTTCGCTTCCGGATCCGAAGGGAGGCGCACCGGGACGGTCCCGGACGGCGCCGGGCCCCGGAGCGGCCCCCCAGGATACCGAGGGGCGCCGGGGCCGGCCGCCCCTTCTACCCGGCCTCCCCGGAGCGGCAACGCCTTCCCCGGGACCGTCCACCGGCGCAGAAGGCCCGGACCTCGGGCCGCTTCAGGAGATCGAGGAGGTCGCCGTCGCGCAGAGGGTCGAAGGCCCCCGGACGCAGATGCCCGTGCTGGCGCAGCCCGCGGAGGGTGCCCGGCCCGCGCTCGCGCAGGTCCGCCTCGGCCACGGCGAAGCCGTCGGCGCAGGTCTCCAGGAAGCGCAGGCGCTCCAGGGGATCGCCCTCGCCGGCGCCGGGCCGCACCAGGAACCAGCACTCGCCCTCGCCTCCCCCGCGGCCACGGGCGAGGCGGCCGCGCAGCTGGTGCAGGCTCGCCAGCCCCAGGCGCCCTGCGTCCAGGACCACCATGCCCGGAACGCCGGGAACGTCGAGCCCGACCTCGACCACGGTCGTGCCGAGGAGCGCCACCGCCTCGCCGCGGCGGAAGCGCTCGACCTCGGCCTCGACCCGCTCCGCCTCCAGGCGGCCGTGGACGCAACCGAGCGGCAGGCCCTTCCAGGGACCGCCGGCGAGGAAGCGCGCCACCTCGAGGAGGCCGCCCGCTCCGGCGAGGCGCGGCGCCACCAGGAACAGGCGCCAGCCCTGCTCCAGGCGCGGCCGCAGTTCCTCGGCCAGTTCCGGCCAGCGCCGGTCCTCAGGCTCGACACGGGTGCGCACCCGCATCCCGCCCCCGGGCCGGCGCCGCAGCACACAGGGCTCCAGGCCGCCATAGCGCACCCAGGCCAGGGTGCGCGGGATCGGCGTCGCGGTCATGGTCAGGACATGGGGACGCTCGGCGTGACGCAGCAGCCGCGCCTTCTGCTTCACGCCGAAACGGTGCTGTTCGTCGAAGACGACGCCCTCCAGACGCCGGAAGCGGAGGCCCTCGCCGAGGAGGGCATGGGTGCCCACGGCCAGGGACGCCCGTCCCGCGGCCAGGTCCTCGAGGGCGCGGCGGCGGACCGCCGGCGGATCCTCCCCCAGGACACCAGCGATCTGGAGCCGGCTGCCGCGCAACCAGGTCCGGAAGGTGCGCAGGTGCTGGCGCGCCAGGACCTCGGTGGGCGCGAGCAGCGCCGTCTGCCCGCCGTCGGCGGCCAGGGCCAGGGCCAGGGCGAAGGCGAGAACGGTCTTGCCGCTCCCGACCTCGCCGTGGACGAGCCGGCGCACGGGAAGGCCGCTCCCCAGGTCCGCCTGCAGGATCCGGAGCGCTCGCTCCTGGTCCTCGTGGAGGGCGAAGGGGATGCGCGAACGGATCCGCGCCCAGACCCGCGGATCGGCCGCCCGTCCCGGCGGCCGGCGCGGCGGCGGCGGCAGCGCCCGCAGGCGGCGCTCGCGCTCCAGGACCTCCTCCCAGGCCAGCCGCCGGCGTGCCGCCTCGGCCTCCGCCAGGCAGGCGGGCGCATGCAGGCCGCGCAGGGCCCGGGCCAGGGGCGGCACCCCGGCGGCGGCCCGGAGTCCCGCGGGGAGGGGATCCTCCCAGGCCGCCGCGTGGGGCAGGGCAGCCTGCACCGCCCGCTCCAGGAGTCCGGCGGGGAAGCCCTCGGGACGCGGGTAGCGCGGCCGCAGGTGGCGGGCCGGCGGCGCGCCGGGCTCCAGGAGGCGGGGGGAGAGAAGCCGCGGCTCCTCCCCTTCCTTCACCGAGACCCGGCCCTCGAGGAGCACCTCCTCGCCCGCCTGGAAGCGCTCCCGGAGCCAGGGCTGGCGGAACCAGAGCGCCCGGGCCCGCGCCTCTCCGTCCTCGAGCCGGACCGAGACCACGCGCCGGCGCGGCCGCCCGAAGAGGGAGACCGAGCGCACCCGCGCCCGCACACGGACGGTCTCGCCGTCCCGGAGTCCGGCGAGCCCGCGCTCCACGGGAGGTTCCTCCCAGGCCCGCGGGCGCAGGCGCAGCAGGCCCCCGAGGTCGGTGATGCCGTAGTGCTCCTGGAAGAGGGCGGCGCGTTTCGGCCCGATGCCGGGCAGGACCGTCAGGGGGTCCTCCGGCGAGGCGGACGGCACCGGTTCGCCGCGCATGGCGCCCAGCATGCCGCCGGAGGGGCCGGCCTACAATCCGCGCCATGGCCGCGCGCAGGAAGCCTCGTCCGCAACGCAAGGGCTCCGCCTCCCCGGCGAAGCGCCACCCGGGCCGCAGCAGCCGCCGGGAACAGGCGCCGCACCCGCCGCCCGGCTACAGCCTCGAGGCCTTCCTGATCCACGGCCGGGAGCGCACCGAGCACTGGGACTTCTCCCACCACGTGGTGCCGCCGCTCTCGGCCTCGAGTACCTTCCGCCTCGAGAGCCATGCGCGCGGCGAGTCCGGCTTCTGCGGCTTCGCCGACCCCGCGAGCCGCGGCCGCGGCCCCAAGGTCTTCATCTATGAGCGCCTCGACGAGCCGGTACGGGCCATGCTCGAGGAGCGCCTCGCCGCCGCCGAGGGAGCGCCGGTCTGCGTCGCCTTCGCCAGTGGCATGGGTGCCATCAGCGCCGCCATCACCCACCGCCTGCGCGCCGGCGACGAGGTTGTCGCCCACCCCACCCTCTACGGCTGTACCTACTCCCTGCTCACGAACTGGCTGCCGCGCCTCGGTGTCCGGGTGCGCTACCACGATCTCGTGAACGGCCTCGGCAGCCTGCGCCTGAAGCAGCGCACGCGCGTGGTCTACCTGGAGACGCCGGCCAACCCGACGCTTCAGATCCTGGACATCGAGGCGGTGGCGGAGAAAGTGCAGCGGGCGAACCGCGGCCGCTCCCCGGAGGAAGCCTGCCGTCTGATCGTGGACAACACCTTCGCCACGCCCTTCTGCCAGCGCCCCCGGGAGCACGGCGCCGAGGTCGTGGTCGGCAGCCTGACCAAGGGCATCAACGGCTTCGGCACGGACATGGGCGGCTATGTCGCCGCCGAGGGTGAGGACGAGAGCTCGCTTCTGGTCTTCCGCAAGGACTTCGGCGCCGCCCTGTCACCGACTCCGGCCTGGCGGATCCTGAACTACGGACTGCCGACCCTGGAGCTGCGCACCTCGAGGCAGCAGGAGAACGCCCAGGAGATCGCCGAATGGCTGGCCGCCCACCCCAAGGTGGCCCGCGTCCAGTACCCCGGCCTGGCGGACAGCCAGGGCTACGAGATCGCCCGCCGCCAGATGCACGACTTCCGCGGGCGTTTCGCTCCGGGCTCCCTGATCTACTTCGAGGTCGAAGGCCGCGGGCGCGGCGCGGCGCGGCGGGCCGACCGCCTCGTGGACCACATCGCCGAGCACGGCTACGTGATCACCCTGGCGGTGAGCCTGGGCCAGATCCGCACCCTCGTCGAGCGCCCCGGCGGCATGACCCACAGCGTCCTGCCCGAGGAGGTCGCCCGCACCTGCGGCATCGGTCCCGGCGGCGTCCGCCTGGCCCTGGGCATCGAGGAGCCCGAGGACATCCGCCGCGACCTGGAGGCCGCCCTGGCGGCGCTCTGAGGTGGCCGGGAGTCCCGGACACCGGCCGGCCCTCGCCGCCCTCGCTGCGGTCCTCGCCGCCCTCGCCGCCTGGCTGCCGGGCCTCGGCCGCCAGAGCTGGGTCGGCACCGAGGACTTCCGTGCGCGCATCGCCGCCGAGACCGTCTACGCCGGCGACCCGCTGGTGCCGCGCTACTACGGCCGGCCGATCCTGACCAAGCCCCCCCTCTTCTACTGGGCCTCCGGGAGCGTCCAGCGCGCCGCCGGCGAGCGGAGCCCGCGGAGCGCACGCCTCCTCAGCCTCGGCGCCCTGGCCGCCACCGCCGGCGCCCTGGCCTGGGCCGGGACCCTCTGGGGCGGAACCTCGGCCGGGCTCCTGGCCGCCGCCCTGCACCTTCTGGGCGCCAACACCTGGAAGAACGGCGCCAACGGCGAGATCGACCCCCTCTTCGCCCTGTGGATCCTCCTGGCCCTGCTCCTGCGCCAGCGGCCGGGAACGCGGGCCGGCCTCGCCTCGGGCCTCTGCCTCGGCCTCGCCGCCCTGACCAAGGGTCCGGCCTCCCTGGCTTTCGGCCTCCCCCTTCTCCTCGCCGGCTGCCCCGGGGGACGGCGCGCGCGGGAGATCCTGCCGGTCGTCGGGCCCTGGGCCCTCCTCGGCCTGGCCTGGCCCCTGGCCCTGCGCAGCCTCTCCGGTCTGGAGGGAGCCGTGCGCCAGGACCCCGGCCTCGCCCTGGGCTGGAACCGGGAGGCGGTCCTGGACACCCTGCGCTACCCCTTCGCCCTCCTCCTCGCCGGCGCCCCGGGCAGCCTTCTGGCCCTGTGGCGCCTGCGCTCCTCCGTCCGCACTCCCGTCGAGGACCGGCTGCTCCGGGTCGGCGCCCTGGCCTTCCTCCTCCTGATGCTCGCCGCCGGCAAGAGCACGCGCTACCTCCTGCCGCTCTTCCCCCTCCTCGCCCTCCTCGGGGCACTGCGCCTGGAGAGCCGCGGCGCCACCCGGGCCTTCGCCCGGGGCTGGGGCGCTCTCCTGGCGGCGGTGGCCCTGGCCGCCTCTGGCTTCGTCCTGCTCGGATCGGAGGCGCCGGCCGGCGCGGCGCTCCCGGCCGTGATCCTCGCCGCCGCCGCCCTCCTCCTGCCGCGCCTTCCGGGGCGCCTCGGTCCGGCCCCGGCCCTGCTCCTCCTGGTCCTGGCCTTCCGGCCGACCTTCCCCGGGACCTATGTCCCCCTCTGGGAGGCCAGCGGCGAGGACGAGGCCCGGGAGCTCGGCGCCCTCCTGGAGGCCGGCCGCGGCCTGCGGAGCCTCGCCGTGGCGCGCCTGGAGACCCCGCGCTGGATCGACCCCCTGGTCGGCGCCGAGGGCCTGCCCCCCACCGCTCCGGTGGTCTGGTTCGAGGAACGGCGGCAGCTGCGCCAGGCCCTCCAGGAAGGGCTGGAGGTGGAGGCCGTCCTCTGGCCGCCCGGCCCCTCCGGCACCCCCCTTCCCGGCTTCGAGCGGGTCTTCGCCACCCGGCTCGGCGGGAAGCGCCTGGAGCTCTGGCGCAAGGTCGGACCCAAGTAACTCTGTAGAATTGACTTACGGGATCCGCTCCAGGCCTTCGAGTTCCTGTCACAGGCGGATCCAGGGACCGAACTCCCTGGAGACCCGGGGTCGGACTCCGGGGGCGAGGCCATCCCCAGGTCCCGTCCCCCGGCCGGTTTCCCACGACCGGAAGGCCCGGCCCCCCGGTCCCCGCGCCCGGGGGGGCGCGGTCCGGGATCACGGGTTCGAGAAGTTTGGGGGGGAGGCGCCGGGATCGGGGGGTCACGGCGCCTCTCGCTTCTTCCGGTGCCTCCTCCCGGGCCGGCGCCCGGCCTCCCCCTCCGGCAACCCGTCCCCGCCCGGACGGGGGCTTTCTAGGCTCCGGCCATGGCCGAAGCCCCTCCTCCCTCCGGCTACGCCCTGGTCACGGGCGCCTCGGCCGGACTCGGCGCCGCCTTCGCCCGGAGTCTCGCGGCGCGCGGCCGGCCGCTGCTGCTGGTCGCCCGCCGCCGCCCGCCCATGGAGGCCCTCCTCGCCGAGGCCCGCCAGCGCTACGGAGTTCCCGGGGAGGCCCTGTCCCTCGACCTCACGGCGGAGGACGCCGCCCCGCGCCTGCGGGACTTCGTCGCCGGTCGGCCGGTGGAGATCCTCGTGAACAACGCAGGCCTCGGCCTGTCCGCCCCCTTCCTGGAGGCGGATCCGGAGCGCCTGCGCCGCATCGTCCGCCTGAACTGCGAGGCGCCGGTCCTCGTCGCCCGGGCGCTGCTGCCGGATATGGTCCGGCGGGGACGCGGCAGCATGATCGTCGTCTCGAGCATCGCCGCCTTCCAGCCGACGCCCTGGGTCGCGGTCTACGGCGCCAGCAAGGCCTTCGACCTGATGTGGGCCGAGGCCCTGGCGGTGGAGCTCGAGGGAACGGGGGTCCGGGTTCTGACCCTCTGCCCCGGGCACACCCGCACCGAGTTCCACGCCGTCGCCGGGGTGGACCGGCCGGCGGCCGGCGCCCGCCCCGCCGAACCGGAGGAGGTCGTCGAGGAGACCCTGCGCCGCCTCGGACGCTCGCGGGTCCTCGTCCCGGGCGCCTGGAACCGCTGGATGATGCGCCTCGGCGCGCTCCTGCCCCGCCGCAGCCGGGCGCGGGCGGCGGGCCGCCTCCTGCGCCGGCGCCTGGAGGCCGCGGAGGGCCCGGCCGCCCGCTCTTGAGGGACTTCCCCCCTCAGACGGGGCCCGGATCCCCGGCCTGGAGTTCCTCGACCAGGATCCGCGCCCGCTCCAGGGCCGCCTCCCGGTCCGGGAGCAGCCCCTCGAGCTGCTCCTCGTA
>JALUUN010000655.1 GCA_027021325.1 Planctomycetota bacterium | reverse complement strand
GACGGCGAGAAGAGGAGCACCGGCTCGCCGGGGGCGGGGACCGGGCCGTCCTCCAGGGGCTGGGTGTGGTAGAGGGCGAGGCGGCGGAGCTCACGGCCGGCGGCCCGGAGGAGTTCGGGACCCTCGGGGCGGCCGTCCTCGGCTCCCGCCCAGAGGAGGGGCCCCGGACCCGCCTCGGCGAGGACCCGGCGGGCCAGATCCTCGCCGGTGCCGCCGGGGGCGATCCAGCGTGGGGCGGCCATCCACTCCACCAGGGCGGCGGCGGTGGCCGGCCCGACGGCGCCGGCGTCCAGCCCCTTGGGCCAGGGTTCGCGGCGGGCCAGGCGGCGCAGCCGGCGCACGGCGCGGGCGCTCGCGAAGAGGACGGCGGCGTGCTCCTCCAGCGCCTCGACCCAGGCGGCCTCGCCGGAGGAGAGGGAGCGTTCCTCGGTCCGGATCAGGGGCAGGGCCCGCGCCTGCCAGCCGGCGGCCCGCGCCCGCTCCAGCCACGCACCGGCGGCTCCGGCCTCGCGCCCGATCCAGAGCGCCGGAGGCGAGGCGGCCTCGTTCATGCCCGCTCCCTCCAGGCTCGCTCGGAGGCCTGCAGGGCGGCAAGGGCGGCCTCCGCCGCCGCCATCGGGTCGGGGCCCTGGACCGAGGCGTGCACCAGCGGCGGGGCTCCCGGGCGATCGGGCGTCGGACCCAGGACGGCCTCCAGGAGCAGGCCGCCGTTCTCCGCGGGGGCGGCCCAGGCGCCCAGAGGCAGGGCGCAGCCGCCGCCGAGGAGGCGCAGGAGCTCCCGCTCGGCCTCGACGGCGCGCGCGGTCTCCGGATCGTGGAGGGCCGCGAGCGCCTCCCGGAGTTCCTGGTCCTCCTCGCGGCACTCCAGGGCCAGGGCGCCCTGGCCGGGCGCCCCCGGCCAGAGGTCGGCGTCGAGTTCGACGACCCGCAGATCCTCCAGCTTCAGGCCCAGCCGCTTCAGGCCGGCTGCCGCCAGGAGGATGGCTTCGTAGGCGCCGTCGCGCAGGCGCTGGACCCGGGTCGGGACGTTGCCGCGGAGCAGCGCGGTCTCCAGGTCGGGGCGGATGCCGTGGACCAGGGCCTTGCGGCGGGCGCTGGCGGTGCCGATCCGGGCGCGGCTCTCCAGGGGCAGGAGGGGATGGCGGTCGGGAAAGAAGGCCTCGGGGCGCACCAGGAGGAGGTCACGGGGGTCCTCGCGGGGCGGCACGGCGGCCAGGACCAGGCCCGGCGCGGGGCTCGCGGGCAGGTCCTTGAGGCTGTGGACCGCCCAGTCGGCGCGTCCGTCGAGGAGAGCCGCCTGGACCTCGCCGGTGAAGAGGCCGATGGAGCCGGCTTCGCCCAGGGCGGTCTCCTGGTTGCGGTCGCCCTCGGTGCGGACGATCACCAGCTCGCTCTTCAGGCCGGTCCGCTCCTCCAGGAGGCGGGCGGCCTGGAGGCTCTGGGTCCGGGCCAGGTCGCTTCCCCGGGTGGCGAGGCGCAGGGCGGCCATGGAGGCAGGATCAGGCGGCGTCGGGAGGCCGGCTCTCCCGCAGGCGCTCCCTCAGGAGGCCGGCGGCGGCCGGTTCCCGCTGCAGATCCTGCAGGAGCTCCCGCAGTCCCGCCAGAGGAACCTGGACGCTCCGCTCCACGACCCGTTCCACCAGGGCGGTGACGGCTTCCCGGTCGGCCTCGCCGAGGTGGGCCAGGCGGCCTTGCAGCCAGCGTTCCGCCTCTTCGCGGGCGCGGCGGGCGGCCTCGTCGCGGAGCCGGCCGGCGGCGGGGGCGAGATCCTTCTGCAAGAGGCGCCGGCGCAGGAGTTCCAGGCGCTCGCGGAAGAGAGGCCGGGCCTGGCGCGCCAGGAGTTCGGCCTCGCGGCGGGCGCCGGCGGCCTCGCGGCCGAGGTCCAGGACGCCGCGACGGTGGTAGCCGGGAAGGCCGCCGCAGGCCGGGTCCACGTCGGGCGGCATGCCCAGATCGAGAAGCAAGGCCGGCGGGGCGTCCTCCGGACGCGGCGGCAGGTGCTCGGGACCGAGCAGGGCTTCGGGCGCGGCGGTGGCCGCCACCAGGGCGTCGAAGGCGGGCGGGCCGGCGCGGAAGGCCTCCAGGGACAGGGCGCGGCCGCCGTGTTCCGCGGCCAGGGCCCGGGCCGCAGCCTCGGTCCGGTTCACGAAGAGGAGATCGACCGCCTTCCACCCCCCCAGGCGCAAGGCGGTCTTCTGGATCATCTCCCCGGCTCCCACGAGCACGACCTGGAGCCGGCCCGGCGCCTTGCGGCGGTGTTCGCGCAGGGCGCGGACGGCGATCTCGGCGACCGAGAGCGGGCGTTCGCCGAAGTCCAGGGCGGCACGGACCCGCTTGGAGACCTTCAGGGCCTCGTCCCCCAGGAGGCCCAGGAAGGTGCCGCAGGTCCCGGCCTCGCGGGCCAGGACCAGGGCGCGCCGGAACTGGCCCGGGATCTGGATGTCGCCGAGGACCAGGGACTCCAGGCCGCAGAGCACCCCGAAGAGATGCTTGACGGCGTCCTCGCCGTTGAGGGCGAAGAGCGGAGCGGCGAGGGCCTCGGGCCGGGCGCCGGTCTCGCGGGCGAGGAAGCGGGCGAAGGCCTGGAGGACCTCATCGGCCGGGCGCCGGCCGGGGTCGTGGTAGAGCAGCTCCAGGCGGTTGCAGGTGCCGAGGAGAAGGATCTCGGCGAGGCCCAGCTCCTCGCGCAGGCGGCGGAGGAGGCCTTCCGAGGGCGTCAGGCTCCGGAAGCGGGCCAGCTCCTCCGAGCTGGCACGGCGGTGGCTGACGCCGACGAGTCCGAAGCGGTCCATGGCTGCCGTTCTCCTGCCCTTCGAGTAGACCCCGCGTTCCGGGCGCTGTGTCACCGGAGTGTCAGGGCCCGGCTTCCCTCCAGGCAGGGGGCCCCGGCGGCCGATCCAGGGGCGCGCCCTTGTCCCGCCTCTGCAAGGACGTAGGATCCCTGGAGCCGGTTCTGCCGGCCTTCCTCCTCTTCCATGAACCGTACCCGCTGGATGCTCCGGGCCACCCTCCGGAGGCCTTCCCGGGACCGGCCGCGGCCGCCGGGCCCCCCGGGCCGCCTGCTCCTCGGGAACGTCCACCTCCTGCGCGAGGATCCCCTCGGCGCCCTCCTCGAGCTGCGCCGGCGCTACGGCGACGTGGTCCGCCTGCGCTTCGGCCCCATGCAGGTGGTCCTCCTGGCCGCCCCCCGGGACGTCCAGACTGTGCTCCTGGACCGCTGGAAGGACTTCAGCAAGGACACCCGCGGCTGGGAGAAGCTGCGGCCGGTGCTCGGGGACGGGCTGCTCACCAGCGACGGGCCGCTCTGGCTGCGCCAGCGGCGCCTGATCCAGCCCGGCTTCGATCGCCGTGCCCTGCCGGACTTCGCGCCGGCCATGGTGGCCGCGGCGCGCGGGGTGGCCGAACGCTGGGAGACGGCGGCCGACCGCGGCGAGGTCGTGGACGTGGTCTCGGACATGATGGACCTGGCCCTGCGCGTCGTCTGCGACACCCTTCTGGGTGCGGAGGCGCCGGCGGAGGCGCAGGCCGTGGGCCGGGCGATGGAGACCCTGCAGGGCGAGATCAACCACCGGATGTTCTCGCTCCTCGATGTCGTCGAGCGCCTGCCCCTGCCGCGCAACCGGCGCTTCGCCGCCGAGCTCCAGCGGCTGCGCGGGATGGTGGAGACCATGGTCGAGAGCCGTCGCCGGCAGCGCGGACGCACCGAGGAGGATCTCATGGGGCGGCTGCTTGCGGCCACCGACGAGGAGAGCGGCGAGGGCATGAGCGACGTCCAGCTCCGGGACGAGATCATGACCTTGTTCCTGGCCGGCCACGAGACTACCGCCAACGGCCTGGCCTGGACCTTCTACGAGTGGATGCTCCACCCCGAGGCGGCGGACCATGCCGCCGAGGAGGCGGCAGCGGTCCTCGGCGGCCGGGATCCGGAGGTCGCCGACCTGGAGAGGCTCGGTGCCGTCCTGCGCTCCTTCCAGGAAGGCCTGCGCCTGCATCCTCCCGCCTGGATCAGCGAGCGCATGGCCGAGGTGGACGCGGAGTTCGGGGGCTACGACGTTCCCGCCGGCACCATGATCCTCCTCAGCCCCTGGGTCACCCACCGCCATCCGGAGCACTGGGAGGAGCCGGAGCGCTTCGATCCCGAGCGCTTCCTGCCCGAGCGCTCCGGGCGCCGCCACCGCTATGCCTGGTTTCCCTTCGGCGGCGGCCCCCATGTCTGCGTCGGCCGCGACTTCGCCCTTCTCGAAGCGCACCTGGCCTTGAGCGTCCTGGCGCCGCGTTTCCGCCTGGAGCCGGCCTGGGAGGGGGAGGTGGAGGCCGACGCCTTCGTGACCCTGCGGCCGCGGGGCGGGCTTCCGGCCCGCGTCCACCGGCGCTGAGGGGGCGGGCGGCAGGCTTTCGGGGAACGGCGTACACTCGGAGGCCTCTTCCCATGAGCGATACGCCCACCATCCTCGACACCCTCCAGGCCGGCGACGCGGGGGCCCTCCGGGAGCACCTGGAGCGGGATCCCGCCGCCGCCGCCTTCCGCGACCGCAACGGCATCTCGGTCCTCATGCACTGCCTCTACCGGGGGCGCGAGGATCTGGCCGCGCTGGTGGAGGAGGCGCTGCAGGAGCAGGGTGTGGCCCTCGACATCTTCGAGGCCGCCGCCCGGGGCCGGACCGAGCGTCTGACGGATCTCCTGCACGAGGATCCTTCCCTCAGCGCGGCGGTTTCGGCCGACGGCTTCGGGGTCCTGCACCTTGCCGCCTACTTCGGCCACGAGGACACGGTGCGCGCCGCCCTGGCCGCGGGCTGCCCGGTCTCGATCGTGTCGCACAACGCCATGGCGCTGCAGCCGATCCACTCGGCGGCGGCGGCCGGACACCTGGAGATCCTGCGCCTGCTCCTGGAGGCCGGCGCCGACGTGAACGCGACCCAGGCCGGCGGCTTCAGCGCCCTGCACTCGGCGGCCTCCCACGGCGACGCCGAGATGGTGCGGGTCCTTCTCGAGAAAGGCGCCTCGCCGCGGCTCGCGACCGACGACGGCCTGAGCGCCCGCCACTTCGCCGCCGAGGGCGGCCACCAGGAGGTGCTCGAACTCCTGGAGGCGGCGCTCCAGACCTGAGGACGGCGGATCCCCGGAATGTCGGCGGCGGCACCGGCCCGCGGGCCGGCCGCCGGGTCCGCGCCTATCCCGGCGGCCAGCCCATGGGGCGGCCGCCGAGAATGTGGAGGTGCAGGTGGTCCACGGTCTGGCCGCCTTCGGG
>JALUUN010000654.1 GCA_027021325.1 Planctomycetota bacterium | reverse complement strand
GGACACCATGCTCGCGCAGCTCGTGGCCACGCGCCTGGGGGTCCGCCTGGGCCGGGTGCGGGTGCGTGCCCGTGACACCGACACCGCTCCCCTGGACCTCGGCTCCTACAGCAGCCGCGTCACCTTCATGGCCGGCAACGCGGCGCTGGACGCCGCCGACGCGGTCCTGGAGGAGCTCCGCCAGGCCCTCGAGCGGCGCACCGGGCTCCCCGCCGCCGGCTGGGAGCCGGCGGGCGACGAGACCTTCACCCACGGCGGACGCCCGGAGCCGCGCGTTTCCTTCGACGAGGCCCTGGAGGAGGCTCTGGCCGGCCGCGGCGCCCTCGCCGCCCGCGGCTGCTACCGGAGCCCGGTCCTCGGCGGCACCGGCAAGGGCGCCGGCGCCGGCCTGTCGCCCTCCTATTCCTTCTCCGCCTTCGTCGTCGAGGTCGAGGTGGACGAGGAGACCGGTTTCCTCCGCGTGCCCCGGGTCTGGGCCGCCCACGACGCCGGCCGTGCCCTGAACCGGACCGCCGTCGAGGGCCAGATCGAGGGTTCGGTGCACATGGGGCTGGGGCAGGCCCTGAGCGAGGAGATGGTGCACCGCGGCGGGCGGCTGTGGAACGCCTCGCTCCTCGACTACAAGGTGCCGACGCCCCTGGAGACGCCGGAGATCGAGGTCCTGGTCGTGGAGTCGGGCGATCCCGAGGGGCCGCTCGGCGCCAAGGAGTGCGGCGAGGGGGCGCTGGCTCCGGTGATCCCCGCCCTGGCCAACGCCATCCACGACGCCACCGGCCTGCGCCTGCGGCGGCTCCCCTTCCGCCCGGACCTCGTCCTCGAGGCCCTGGACGCCCAGGAGCGCGCCCGCGGCCGGCGCCTGTGTCCGCCGCCGCCCCCGGGGCGGGCCGAGGAGGTGCGGGTGTGAAGCTCCCGGACTTCGAACTCGAACTCCCGGACTCCCTGGAGGCGGCGGCCGCCGCCCTGGCCGAGGCGCCCGGGGCCGGGCTCGTCGCCGGCGGCACCGACCAGCTCTGCAACTGGAAGTTCCGGATCCGCGTGCCGGAGCGCGTCGTCTCCCTGGCCCGGGTGCCGGAGCTCCGGCGCCGCGAGGGGCGGATCCTCGGCGCCGGCCTGCGCCTCGCCGAACTGGAGCGCGACCCCGAGGTCCGGGAGCGCTGGCCGGCCCTGGCCGAGGCCCTGGGGCGGGTCGCCACCCCCCTGGTCCGGGAGTCGGCGACCCTGGGCGGCAACCTCTGCCTGGACACCCGCTGCTTCCACCTGCAGCAGACCCGGGAGTGGCGCGAGGCCGCGGGCAGCTGCCTCAAGGCCGAGGGTCCGGCCTGCCGCGTCCTGCCGAAGCCCGGCGACCGCTGCGTCGCCACCTACAGCGGTGACCTGGCGCCCGTGCTCCTGGTCCTCGGCGCGCGCCTGCACCTGGCCCGGGCGGCGGCGGGCGGCGGCCTGCTCCGGCGCGTCGTGGAACTCGCGGACTTCCACGGCGGCGACGGCATCCAGCGCTTCCGCGACCTGCAGCCGGGGGAGATCCTCGAGGCCGTGGAGATCGCCGAGGACGCCGAGGCCTGGACCGCGGCCTACGAGAAGCTGGCCCTGCGCCGGGCCTTCGACTTCCCCGAAGGCGGGGTGGCCGCCGCCGTCAAGTGGGAGCACGGCCGGGTGCGCGACCTGCGGCTGGCGACCACCGCCTACGACACCGTGCCGCGCCTGCATCCGCGGCCGGTCCTGCAGCACCGCGGCAGCCGCCTGGAGGACGAGCGCATCGAGGCCATCGCCCGCGACCTGGAGGCCGAGGTCCAGCCCCTGCGCAACACCTTCCTGCCCCCGGCCTACCGCAAGCGCATGGCTCGGGTCCTGGCGCGCCGCGCCCTGCGCCGCCTGCGGCCGGCCGCCGGCGCGGGCCCGGTCTAGGACGGGCCGCCGTCCAGGAGGGACTCGAGGAAGCGCGCCTGCTCGGGGGTGTCCACGTCCAGGAAGGGGCCGGGGTCGCCCGCGACGCGGAGGCTGCGCAGATGCCGGCGGCCTTCGGCAAGGAGCGTGCGCAGGGACTCGTCCGGACCCAGGGCGCGCACGCGCGGCAGCCAGGCCGGGCCGAGGACCAGGGGGTGGCCGCCGCGCCCGCCCGGGGTCACCGGCCGCACCAGGGCGCGGCCGGGGTCCGGGGCGGCGGCCCAGGCTTCGAGAAGGGAACGCACCACCTCCGCACGCAGAAGGGGGATGTCGGCGGGGTGGACGAGGAGGGGCTCGGGTTCGGGGAGGGCCGGGTCCAGGGCGATCTGGAGGCTCCCGGTGCGCCCGGCCTCGGGCCGGGGGTTGCGGAGGCGGCGGTCGGCGCCGTCGGGTCCCAGCCCCGAGATCGCCTCCTCGGCGGCCGCGGAGAGGACCAGACGCACCTCGCCGGCGCCGCCTTCCCGGAGGCTCCGGATCAGGAGCGGGAGCATCCAGCGGCCCTTCAGGTGCAGGGCCGCCTTGGGGGCGCCGAAGCGCCGGCCGGCCCCCGCCGCCAGGACCACGGCCACCGCCCGCGGTCTCACCGGAGCGCCTCCAGGCCTTCGGCGAGGAGCGCGCGGGCGCGTTCGAAGTCCTCGTCGCTCGCGTCCAGGGGGGGCGACAGGCGGAGCAGGCCGCCGGGCAGGCCGAGAGCGCCGGCGAGGCCGGCGGCGCAGTGGGCGCCGGCGCGGCAGTGCAGGCCGCGGGAGCCGAGGAAGGCGGCCAGGACCTGGCTCGGCAGCCCCTCCACGTGGAAGGCGAGGATGCCGAGGCGCTGGTCCCACGGGGGCGGTGCCTCGGGCAGGACGCGGACGCCGGGCTGCTCGCGCAGGAAGGCCTCGAGGCCGGCGAGGCGCCGGCGCAGGGGCCCGAGATCGGGCGGCTCCCGCCGCAGGTGCTCCAGGGCGGCGGCGAGGCCGAAGAGGCCGGGGAGGTTCGGGGTCCCCGGCTCCAGGCGCTGGGGCCAGACCTCGCCCATGTCCCGCCGCTCGCCGGCGAGCCCGGTTCCTCCCTGGATCACGGGCTCGGGCTCGCAGCCCGGCGCGACGAAGAGAAGCCCGACGCCGCGCGGCCCGCGCAGGCCCTTGTGGCCGGCGACGGCCGCGGCCTGGACGTCGAGGGCCCGGAGCTCCACGGGCACCTGGCCGCCGCCCTGGCTGAGGTCGAGGAGGACGGAGACCCCGGCCGCCCGGGCCCGGCGGACGGCCTCCCCGACCGGCTGCAGTGTCCCCAGGACGTTGCTCGCGAGCGTCAGGGTCATCCACTGCGCGGGCCGTTCCAGGGCGCGGTCGAGGGCGGCGAGATCCAGGCGCCCGGAGGCGTCGAAGGGGAGTTCCTCGACCTCGACGCCGCGGCGGCGCAGGGCCTCGAGGGGACGCAGGACCGCGTTGTGTTCCAGGGCGGTGCTCAGGACCCGGTCGCCCGGGCGGAGGGCGCCGTGGAGGACCAGGTTCAGGCCCCAGGTCGCGCCCGGCGTGAAGACCACACGCTCGGGCCAGGGGAAGCCGAAGACCTCGCCGGCGCGGCGGCGCAAGGCGAGGAGGCGTTCGGCGGTGGCCTCGCCGCCCCCGCCGCGACCGGGGGAGGGGGCGAGGAGGCCCTCGACCAGGGCCTCGGCGACCCCGGGGGCGGGCGGCACGGCAGTCGCCGCCTGGTTCCAGGCGAGGCGCTCCATCAGGCCCCCACCGTCCGGTCCCGGAGCGCCCGGGCGCGCCCCGGATCCTCGGTGCCGCGCACCAGCGCCCGTCCGTCGGCGAAGAGGAGGAGTTCGAGTCCGCCCTCGCGGAAGCGCAGCCAGCCCGGCTGCCGTTCGAGCTCGCCGACCGTGCCCTCCAGGCGCCGGGCCAGGGCCTCGAGGTCGGGCGGCGGCCCGGCGGCGGGGAGCTGCACGGCGTCGCCGCCGCACAGGGGCTCGGCGCGCCGGGCGCCGCGCCGGCCTTCGAGCCAGGGGTGCTCGCCGCGGGCGCAGCAGGGGCAGTCCGGGTCGCGGCGGGCGCGCAGGGCGCGGTGCTCGCCGGTCCAGAGGTCCAGGTAGCGGAAACCGGGGAAGACCGCCTCCATGTGGCCGCTCAGGATCTTCAGGGCTTCGCCGGCGGCCAGCGCCGCGGTGGCGGCGACGGCTGGTCCCAGGACGCCGGCGCTGCGGCAGGTCGGCGTTTCCGAGGGCGGCGGCGGCTCCGGCCAGGTGCAGCGCAGGCAGGGGCCGCCGGGCAGCACCGCGCCGCTGAGCCCGTAGGTGCCGACCACGCCGGCGTAGACGTAGGGCCGGCCGCGGAGCACCGCCAGGTCGTTCAGGAGGTAGCGCGTCGCGAAGTTGTCGGTGCCGTCCAGGTAGAGCTCGGCCCCGGCCAGCTCGGCCTCGGCGTTCTCGGCGCAGAGATCCAGGGCCCGGGCCTCGATGCGGATGCTGGAGTTGACGCGCTCCAGGCGCGCGCGGGCGGCGTCGGCCTTGGGACGTCCGCGGCGGGCGTCCTCCTCGTCGTAGAGGCTCTGGCGCTGCAGGTTGTGGAGCTCGACCACGTCGCGGTCGAAGAGGAGGAGGCGGCCGACGCCGGCCCGGGCCAGGAGGTCGGCGGCGGTGGAGCCGAGGGCGCCGAGGCCGACGACGGCGGCGGTGGCCCGGCCGAGGGCGGCCTGGCCCTCGGGCCCGATCTGCGCCAGGCGCTCCTGGCGGGCGTAGCGGCCCGTGGGCTCCATTGGCGGCATTCTAGGCCGGGGCGGCGGCCGGGCCGGTGCGAGAGGGGGGACTCGAACCCCCACGGGTTGCCCCACAGGATCCTAAGTCCTGCGCGTCTGCCAGTTCCGCCACTCTCGCGCTCCGGCGGCCGCCCGCGCCCGCAGGCGGGGCGGGAGGAATGGGGTGGGCGAGGGGATTCGAACCCCCGACCCCCAGAGCCACAATCTGGTGCTCTAGCCCCTGAGCTACGCCCACCACCGAGGGGCGGAGAGTCTAGCGCCGGCTCGGGACTTCTCCAAGGGCGCCCGCGCCCTCTGGCGGCTGCGGGGACTGCGCGCTATGCTTCCGCTCCGCGATTCGGGGCCCCCCTAGCTCAGTTGGCAGAGCAGCGGATTCTTAATCCGCGGGTCGCAGGTTCGAGCCCTGCGGGGGGCACCATCCTTATCCCTTTTTGCGGCACGGTCCTTCGTGCGCAGCCACTCTCCAGGCAGGCGTCGCGGCTTGCTCCGTTGCCAGCGGTTTGCCAGTCTCGGGCCGTGCGCCGACCCACCGTGCTCCCCCTGGGGCCTTTCTCGACGGGCGAGGGGGCCGTCGTCGGGCAGGAGAACGGCCGGCGCTGCCGCGCCGGCTTCACAGTCCCGCGCGCAGGGAGCGGACGATCCGCTGCCGTGCTGC
>JALUUN010000653.1 GCA_027021325.1 Planctomycetota bacterium | reverse complement strand
TGCTCGTGGACAAGGCCGTGTACCTCCTGCGCGAGCCGGCGCGTTGGGAGGTCGCGGTCTTCCGCTATCCCCTGGCCACGGTCCACACCTACGTGAAGCGCATCGCGGGCCTCCCCGGCGAGGAGATCCGGATCCGCCACGGCGATCTGGTGGCCCGGCCGGCGGGCACCACCGTCCCCTTCCGGACCCTGCGCAAGCCGGCGGCCCTCCAGGAGGCCCTGTGGCGGTGGGTAGCGCCGGAGCCGGGCCGCGGGCCCTGGGAGGGCTGGACCCTCGAAGGGACGGAGACGGCGGCGGACGGCGGCCTGCGTCTGGGCCCGGGAAGCCGGGCCGCCCGCGGCGGCCTCGTGGACGACCCGCGCCACGGCTGGCCCGAGGCCCTCGGGCACCGGGTGCCGCCGGTGCCGGGGCGCAAACCCGAGACCGTCCGCGACCTGCGCCTGGCCGTGGAGCTCCGCCCGGAACCCGGCGCCGGCCCGCTGCTCCTGCGCCTGCAGGCCGGCAGCCCCGCCCTGAGCCTGCGCCTGGAGGCGGGCCGGCAGGTCCTGGAACTCCCTGGCGGGGAACGCCTGGAGGCCGCGCTGGATCTGGGCGGAGGCGCCTGGGAGGTGGACCTGGCCCACTGGGACGCCACCGCCCGCCTGCGCCTGGGGCCGCCGGGCGGCCCGCCCCTCTGGGACACGGGAGCGCGGGAGCTCCCCGAGGCGCCCCTGGCCGCAGGCAGCAACGGCGTCTCCCTGGAGGCCCCCGCGGGCGGCTGGAGCCTGCGGCGGCCGCGCCTGTGGCGGGACCTCCACTACCGCCCGCCGGCCGGCCCCGGCGGCGCGGAGGTCTCCTGGACGGTGCCCGAGGGCCACTACTTCTTCCTCGGCGACTACCCCGAGGTCTCCCTGGACAGCCGCGACTGGGAGCGCCGGGTCCTGGAGCTGGATCCGGCGCCGGGGCGGCCGCGGCGCCTCGAAGGCGACCACGCCCCGCGCGCCCGGAGCCTGGACCTCCGCAACCCACGGGAGAGCCGCGACGGGCGCTGGCTGGCCTTCCGCGACCTGCACGGAGAGCTCTGGACCCTGCCCGCGGCCGCGGTCCGCGGGGAGCGCTCCGAAGCCGCGCCCTTCGTCCCCCGCCACTACATCCTGGGGAAGGTCCAGGCGGTGTTCCTACCGGTGCCACCCCTGGCCCCCGTGGCCCGCTTCGGCTTCGTCCGCTGAGCGGGGCAGGCTGGTTCTCCACACCGGCGCCGGCCTCCCGCGGGAGCGCCGGGGCCGGCGCCCGGGCCGCGGAGAGGCCCCCGGGGCCGCCCCGGGCCCCGGGAGAACTCCCCAAGTCCGTACTGGACCGGGACTTGGGGGATTCTCCCCGTCCTTCCCTGGCGCTGCCGTCGCGCCGCTCCGACAATCCCGGAGCCGCCGGGGCCCCCACGGGGCAGGTTCTCCCCGGGTTTTCCACAAGACCGTGACCGCTTCCCCGCCGCTCCTCGAGACCGAGGGCCTCGTCAAGGCCTTCCGGGGCCGGCGGGTCGTGGACGGGGTCGCCCTGGAGGTCGGCGAGGGCGAGATCGTGGGCCTCCTCGGGCCCAACGGCGCCGGCAAGACCACGACCTTCCGCATGGTCATGGGCATGGTCCGGCCCGACGGCGGCCGCATCCGCTTCCGCGGCCGCGACATCACCCGCGCCCCCATCCACCGGCGGGCGCGCCTGGGCCTCGGCTACCTGGCCCAGGAGCCCTCGGTCTTCCGCAAGCTCAGCGTGGAGGACAACCTCCGGGCGATCCTGGAGATCCGCCGGGTGCCGCGGCCGGAGCGCGAGGAGCGGATCGGGCGCCTCCTGGCGGAGTTCGGCCTGGAGAAGGTCCGATCGAGCCGCGGCGAGGTCCTGTCGGGCGGCGAGCGCCGGCGCCTGGAGATCGCCCGGGCCCTGGCCACCGAGCCCGCCATGCTCCTCCTCGACGAGCCCTTCAGCGGCGTGGACCCCATCGCCGTCGAGGAGATCCAGGAGATCCTGGCCGGCCTGCGCGAGCGCGGGATCGCCATCCTCCTGACCGACCACAACGTCCGCGAGACCCTGGAGATCACGGACCGGGCCTTCATCCTGGTCGAGGGCCGGGTCCTGGCCCGGGGCGGGGCCCGCGAGCTGGTCGAGGACGAGCGGGTCCGGCAGGTCTATCTGGGCCGGCGCTTCGAACTGGGCTGACGCCGGGCCGGAGCGGGCTTATCCTGTTCCGTCCCTTTTCCTGCCCGGACCGGGAGAATCGCCTTGGAGATCCTCGTCTGCGTGAAGCGTGTGCCGGCCACGACCACCCGGGTGACGGTGGGTCCGGACGGCAAGTCCCTCGACCCGACCGGCGTCGAGTACGTCCTCAACCCCTACGACGAGTTCGCCGTCGAGGAGGCCCTGCGCCTCAAGGAGGCGGCCGGCGAGGGCAGCGTCACCGCCTTCTCCTTCGGCGGCGCGGAGGCCCAGAAGGAGCTGCGCACGGTCCTGGCCATGGGCGCCGACGCCGCCGTGCTGCTCCAGAGCGAGGCGGCGGCGGCCGCGGACGGGGCGACCACCGCCCGGGTCCTGGCCGAGGCCCTGCGCGGCCGCTCCTTCGACCTGATCCTCTTCGGCAAGCAGGCCGTGGACCTGGACCAGCACGGCGTCGGGCCCATGGTGGCGACGCTGCTCGGGATCCCCTGCATCTCCGAGGTCGTTGCCCTGGAGGTCGCAGACGGCAAGGTGACCGCCGAGCGCGAGGTCGAGGGCGGCCGCGAGGTCGTGGAGGCGCCCCTTCCCTGCGCCGTCACCGCCCAGAAGGGCCTCAACGAACCGCGCTACGCCAGCCTCAAGGGGATCATGGCCGCCAAGAAGAAGCCCCTGGAGGTGGTCGAGGTGGACCCGGGCGAGGCCGCCGTCGAGGTCGTCTCCATGAGCCCGCCGCCGCCGCGCCCGCCCGGCCGCATCGTCGGTGAGGGCCCCGACGCGGTGCCCGAACTCCTCCGCCTCCTCCAGGAGGAAGCCAAGGTCCTCTGAGCCCCCGGAGCCCCGCACCCCGACATGGCCGACATCCTCGTGGTCCTCGAAGTCCGGGACGGCAAGGTCCGTCCCGCCAGCCTGCAGGCCCTGGGCGCCGCCCGCGGTCTCGCCGACGCCCGCGGCGGGCGCGTCCTGGCCCTCGCCACCGAGGCGGTGGAGCCCGACCTGGAGGCCCTCGGCGGCGCCGGCGCCGACGAGGTCCTGGTCGCCGGAGCGGAAGCCCACAGTCCCGACGGGGCGGCGGCCACGGCCGTGCGCGTGGCCGGCGAGGAGGGCGCCGACCTGGTCCTTTTGGCCGCGACCATCCGCGGCCGCGACCTCTGCGGGCGCATCGCCGCCGGCCTGGAGGCGGGCTTCGCGCCGGACTGCACGGCCCTGGAGGCCGACGGCGAGGGCCTCCTCTTCGAGCGGCCGGTCTACGCCGGCAAGGCGCGCATGCAGGTCCGCATCCGCACCCCGAAGGCGGTGGCGAGCCTGCGCCCGAACTTCTTCCAGCCCGCCGGCCGGAGCCACAGCGCCACGCGCCGCGACGTCCCCGCCGAGGAAGGGAAGGCCCGGGTGGTCGAGATGAAGGGCCGGCAGGAGGGGCGGCCGGACGTGGCCGAGGCGCGCATCATCGTCAGCGGCGGCCGCGGCCTCGGCGGTCCCGAGAACTGGCCCCTCCTGGAGGCCCTGGCCGACGCCCTGCCCGGGGCGGCGCTCGGCGCCTCGCGGGCGGTGGTGGACGCCGGCTGGCGGCCGCACAGCGAGCAGGTCGGCCAGACCGGCAAGACCGTGAGCCCCGAGCTCTACATCGCCGTCGGCATCAGCGGCGCCATCCAGCACCTGGCGGGCATGAGCACTTCGAAGGTGATCGTCGCCATCAACAAGGATGCCGAGGCGCCGATCTTCCAGCACGCCACCTACGGCGTGGTCGGCGACGCCCTGGAGATCCTGCCGAAGCTCACCGAGGCTCTGAAGGCAGCCCAGGCGGGCTGAGGGCGTCCGCGGCCCCGGTCCGGCGCTCCGCCACCCGGCGGCGGCGCTCGCGTTCCAAGCGCCGGCCGAGGCTCCGCTGCCAGGACCCCGGCAGGGCGGCGCGCAGTTCGGCGGGGCCGGCGTCTTCCCAGCGGCCGTAGCCGCGGGTGAGGAGCGTCCAGGCGCGGACGCCGAAGCGCTCGGGAGCCGGCAGGACGAAGGCCAGCAGATCCCAGGCGCGGGCGGCGTCGGGCAGGCGCCGCCTCCAGAGGGCCTGGTCCAGGTCGATCCAGGCAAGACGCGGCCGGTCGGGAACCTCCTGGTCCAGGACGAGGTTGCGCGGCGCCAGCCGCCGGTGGAAGCAGCCGGCGTCGTGCATGCGCCGGAGGCTCGCGCCGATGCGCAGCCAGATCGAGTCCTGGACCTCCCCCGGCTGCTCCTCCAGGGTGCGCGCCCCGTCCCAGGTGGCGGTCAGGAGGCCGCCGTCCCGGACCAGGCCGGGGAAGGCGCGGCGCAGGCTCCAGGCCAGGGCCCGGGCCGCGGGCACCCCCGCCTCCTCCAGGCGCAGGAGGCTTCGGGCCTCGCGGCGGACCTTGGGCGTCCCGAGGCCGGTGTGGCCGAGGCAGGAGCGCCAGCGCTGGCCGGCGCGGGGGAAGCAGTAGCGCTTCCACCAGGCCTCGGCGCCGCCGGGCAGGCGCAGGAGCTCGACCTCGACGGTCGGCCGCTCCACCACGCGGCGCAGGAGCTCGCCCCGCGGACGGCCGGCCGCGTCCAGTTCGACATCGGAGCCCGGGCGGATCCAGGAGCGGCTCACGCCGCCGCCTCCCCGGCGCCGGCGCGCCGCAAGAGGAGGACCACCTGCTCGCTCCAGCCGGGGGCGACGCCCCGGCGCGCCTCCTCGACGAGGCCGGCGGCGGCCAGTTCGGCGCGCAGGATGCGCCGGGGCAGCGGGAAGCGGGCGCGGCGCCGGCGGCGCAGGCGGTGACGCCAGGCCTGGACCGAGGCGGCGTCGAAGTAGCTCAGGACCACGCGGCCGCGGCAGACGCGCGCCAGCTCCTGGAGGACCGCCCGGCGGTCGCCGGCCTCCTCGAAGTGGTGGAGGAGGCGGAAGCAGAGGACCAAGTCGAAGGAACGGTCCGGGAAGGGCAGGCGCCGGGCCGAGGCCTGGAGCAAGCGGGCGCCGGCCTCCGGCGAGACCTCGCGCAGCATGGCGCCGGCGAGGTCCGCCCCGACGACGCGGGCACCAGTGGCGGCGAGGAGGGGCAGCCAGCGGCCGGCTCCGCAAGGCACGTCGAGGACCCGCTCCAGCCGCCCCACCCGTTCCAGGAAGGCGCGCAGGATGCGCTCCTCGGCGCGGTGGGTGCGGC
>JALUUN010000652.1 GCA_027021325.1 Planctomycetota bacterium | reverse complement strand
TCGTACCAGGGCAGTTCCCCGACCTGAAGGCCCCGGACCTCGATGCCGCCCTGGCCGTACTCCTCGGGACGGAGACGCAGCTGCGCCGGCGAGCGCGGGCTCCAGTCCTCCTCGTCGTGGATGCGGCGCAGGTCCATCAGGGCGATGGCGCCGGGGTCGGACTGGCAGGAGACCAGGGCCGGCAGAAGGCCGAGCCCGAGGAACAGGCCGGCGGCGGGGAGACGGGACGGGAGACGCGACACCGTTGCGCAGAGTGTAGCCGGGGGCGGGCTGGATCCCCTGCGGATCCCCCCTGCCCTGCTCAGCGGCCGCCGTTCGGGGGACTTGAGTCCGGCGCCGGGCGATAGTCCTGGGGCTGCAGGCCGTGCTGCGCCAGGAGGCGGTAGAAGGTGGCCCGAGGAAGGCGGGCCCGCTCCGCCGCTTCCTGCACGCGGCCTCCGCACTCCCGGAGCAGGCGCTCCAGGTACTCGCGCTCGAAACGCGCCACCCGGGCCCGGAACCCGGCCTCCTCTCGTGCGCCTCCCGCCAGGAGGATCTCATCCGGCAGGCAGTCCACGCCCAGACTCGGCCCCGGCGCCAGGGCCATCGCCCGGCGGATCACGTTCTGGAGCTGGCGCACGTTGCCGGGCCAGGCGTAGGCCTTCAGGGCCTCCAGGAACTCCGGCTCCAGGGTCAGGGAGCCGCTCCCGGCTTCGCGGCGGCCCTGCTCCAGGAAGCGCCGGGCCAGGGGCTCGATATCCTCGGGCCGCTCGCGCAGGGGCGGCAGGTGGATCCGGACCACGGCCAGCCGGTAGTAGAGATCCTCGCGGAAGCGCCCGGCCTCGACCTCCGCCTCCAGGTCCCGGTGGGTCGCCGCCTCGATCCGCACGTCCACGGGGATCTCGCGACGGCCGCCGACCCGGCGAATGCAGCCCTCCTGGAGCACGCGCAGGAGCTTGGGCTGGAGCGCCAGCGGCAGTTCCCCGATCTCGTCCAGAAAGACCGTGCCGCCGTCGGCGTACTCGAAGAGACCGATCCCTCGCTCCCGTGCGCCCGTGAAGGCGCCGCGCTCGTGGCCGAAGAATTCGCTCTCCACCAGGCTCTCGGGGATGCCGCTGCAGTCCACGGGCACAAAGCGCCCGGCGGCCCGGGGAGAAGCCGCGTGGATGAAGCGTGCCAGGACCTCCTTGCCGGTACCCGTCTCGCCCGTGATCAGGACCGGCGTGTCCGTCGCAGCGACCCGGCGGGCGAGATCCAGCACCTCCCCCATGGCCGCACTGCGGGCGACCGGCGCGGCCGCCGAGCGGGCCTGGGCCCGCCGCTCGAGGAGACGGTGCTCGCTGCGCAGCCGCCGGTCCTCGAGGAGACGGCTCGCGATTGCCAGGAGTTCCTCCGGACGAAACGGCTTGATCAGGTAGTCGGCAGCGCCGAGGCGCAGGGCCTGCACGGCGGTCTCGACCGTCGGGAAGGCGGTCATCAGGACCACCGGAAGACCAGGAACGGCGTGGCGGATCTCCTGCAGGAGCTCGACGCCATCCCTCCCGGCCATGCGGATGTCCGTGACCACGAGATCCGGTTCCTCCGAGTCCAGGAACTCCAGGGCCGCCTCGGCCGAATCGCGGCAGACCACCGAGGATCCAGGTATCTCCTCCAGGACGTCGCGGCAGACCTCCTGCATGCCGGGTTCGTCGTCCACCACGAGAATCGTCCAGCGGCTCATCCCTCGCTTCC
>JALUUN010000651.1 GCA_027021325.1 Planctomycetota bacterium | reverse complement strand
GCACCGGCCAGGGGCCACTCCGCCCGGAAACAGGCGCCGCCGCCCTCCCGCGGGCGAAACTGGAGGTGGCCGCCGGACTCGTGGACGATCCGGCGGCTGATGGACAGGCCCAATCCGGTGCCCTGACCGGGCGGGCGGGTCGTGAAGAAGGGCTCGAAGATGCGCTCGCGAAGTTCCTCCGGCACCCCGGGGCCGCGGTCGCAGACCTCCAGGACCAGGCTCCGCCCGCCCTCACCCGGGCCGAGGAAGACCTCCACCGACGAGCCTCCGGGGGCTGCCTCGAGGGCGTTCAGGAGCAGGTTCAGGACCACCTGTTCCAGGGGAGCCTCCTGGCCGAGGAAGGGACGCGCCGGCGGCCGGCAGTCCAGGACCAGGCGAACCCCCTGGTTCCGGGCCCGCCCTTCCACCAGGCGCAGGACGCGCCGCAACAGCCGCTCCCAGTCCACCGGAGCCGCCGGTCCGGCCTCGCGCCGGACGAAGCCGAGGAGGGAGCGCGACAGGCCCTCGATCCGGTCCGCCGCCTCGATGAGGCGGTCCAGCTCGGCCTCCCAGTCGAGATCCGGCCTGCGCGCCTTACGCCGCAACAGCCGCAGGCGCGTGCTCAAGACCCCCAGGGGATTGTTGACCTCGTGCACGATCTGGCCCGCCAGTTCCCCGAGAGCCGCCAGGCGGGAGGCGTGCAGGGCTTCGAGCTCCGCCTCCTTGCGGGCGGAGATGTCCTGGACCAGTTGCACGACCTGCCGCCCTTCCCGGCCCGAGGCCGGCATGGCGGTCGTGATCACCAGGAGATAGCGAACGCGGCCGCTGGCCGCGGTCTTCCGGGTCTCGAAGGAGGAGGAGCCGCCCTGGCAGCCGACTTCCCGGATCTCCTGTCCTGCCCTCTCGTCGCCCGCGAGCCAGTCCCCGTAACGCTCGTTGCTCCACAGGCAGCGGCCTTCCCCGGTAAAGAGACCGAGGCCCGCACCGGCAGCCTCGACCACCCTTTCCAGGCGGATGCGTGCGGCGGCTTCCGAGACCGCCGCATGGCGCAGGCTGTGCTGATGTGAGCGCAGCCGGGTCATCACCGAGGTCGTAAACACGCTGCTCGCGAAGAGCAGGCCTCCCTGCAGGAGGATCATGGTCACCACGAAGGGCGCCTGGTGGGCTGCATGCTCGGACAGGGTGGCATGACCGTGTTCGTGCGGAAAGACCGCCACGCTGAAGTGCGGCAGGACCCCCTGCCACTCGAGGACGGCGAGGGCGGAGAACAGGAACAGGGAGACACCGGCCACGGCGAAGCAGCGCACCCGGTCGAACAGGACTCCGGCGATCAGGACGTGGATCAGGTAGCTCAGGGAGAGGGGATTCTCGATCCCGCCCGAGAAGTGGAGCATCGCCGTCAGGAGGACCAGATCGACCCCGACCTGGAGACGGAGCTGTCCGGCTGCGGAGGCCGGCCGCCGGCGGAGGGCTTCCTGGAAGGTTGCGTTCGCCCCTGCAAGGAGCGCGACGCAGGCCAGGAGCGGCGGCAGCAGACTCCGGTCGAGGAGCCGCAGCACGTCGACGGCCACCAGGGTCAGGATGAGGATGCTGCCGGCTGCGAGCCAGCGCAGGCGCAGGAACCAGCGAGCCAGGCCGGCGAGGTCCTCGCCGCGGCTGGAGCTCTCGACCACCCCGGCGAGGTTCGACGGCAGACCGAGACGCCCCCGCCGCCAGCCCAGGAGCAGTGCGGCGGCCAGGCCCGACAGTCCAAGGCTCAGGAGGGCGGCGCCGTCCAGGCCGGCGGCGATGCTCCGGGCCTCCAGGGACCGGCCCGCGAACAGCCGCAGGAAGAGCCCCGTACCGAGGAGCGAGACCCCGAGCAGCGGCCAGGCGCCCCGGAGGGGCCTGTCCCGGCTCAGGCTGGCGGTCGGGGTCCGGGTCGGCATGGTTCCGGAGGCGGCCTCAGGATAGCGGGGGCCGCCCCCGACCGACGAGAGGCGGCCCTCGGTCCAGCTGTCCTAGTTGGCCCGCTGGAGGAAGGCGGTGATCTCCCGCTGCTCCTCCCCGGTGAGTCCGGCCCGCTGGCGCATGTGGTGGACGATGACGGCCCACTCCGCGTCGTTGTAGGAGGCGGCCGGCCGGAGGTTGTGGCAGCGCGTGCAGTTCGCGGCCCAGAGCGCCGCCCCGTGGTCCTCCAGATCGGGGCGCGCAGCGTTCTGCTCTGCTCCGGTCTCCACGCTCGCGCAGGCGACCGTAAGGAGAGCGGCGAGGAACAGGATGCCTGCGAACCTCGGGAATCTCGATTGACGTCCGTGCTTCATGGATCTTGCCTCCAGGTTCAGAAGCCCATGGCGAATTGCACGAGAAGGGCGTCCCCCTCCTCCCGGTCTCCGTTCAGGATCTCGTCCATACGCCAGGCGACCTTCAGTGCCGCGCTCGGCCCGATCCAGTAGTCCACACCGAAGGTCCAGCGCTGTTCGTCGAAGGAGCCTTCCACGTCGTTGGGCTGGTTCAAGCGGTCGAAGCGCACGACCGGCTCGATTCTCGACAGGAAGTCCGATGCGGCTCCGAGGAAGCGGAAGGAGGCCTGGAGGTATCCGCCGTTGCGGCGGTTGTCGAAGGCGCGGACACCCGGGAAGGCGACGCTGTCCACCTGCGACCAGACCCATTCGGCCAGGAACCTCAGATTGCCCTTCCATGAGGGAATCCGGTGCTGGAAGGTGACGTCCAGGCCGTAGAGCCGTGCGCTTGCCTGTTCCATGCCGGCCGGCAGGACATCGGCCCACATCCCGGAAACGCCGACTTCCAGTTCCGGAGCCGGCAGGAAGCCGAGCCTTCCCCCGAAAGCCTTGTTCGAGTTGATGTCGTCGTAGTTGTCGAACTCCAGGGCTCCGGTGGCCCCATGGTCCCCCTCGGCGCCACCTCCGGGGTCTGCGACCGTCATGGCCGGCCCGTTGGTCAGGAAGAACGCGTAGTTCAAGCGCTGGTCCCCCTGACGCACCGCTCCCCGGGCCCACACGCCGAGGGAACTCGGAGGAACCAGGCCGGTCCCGTGGGCGAAGACCAGAGGAGCATCCGGAAGCCGGTTGATCCAGCTGGGATGGATCCGCTCCGAGAAGAGTCCGAACGGAGTCAGGAACTTCCCGCCCCCGATCATCCACTCGTCGGAGAGCACGTAGGAGAGGTTCGCGTAGCCGAGATCCATGTTCGCGACCCGATCCTCGAGCTCGACCTCCAGCTCCGTCTCCACCAGCAGGTTTTCTTCGACCTGCCACAGGAAGATCGGATTCACGGCGGCGCCGAAGGTGGACGGCCGACCCTGGAGGTCGGTGTAGCCCAGCTCTCCGAATCCGGTCATCACAAAGGCATGGGACCCGGGGACCAGGGAGTCCGTGGTCCGCCTCAGGCGGTCGACCTCTTCGCGCAGGTCCTGGATCATGCGCTCCAGGTCCGGCGATTCCCGGCTCTCTTCCTGAGCCGGCAGGGCCGCCGCCAGAAGCAGGGTGCCCAGGAGCCCTGCCGTTCCGCTTCGAAGTCTGTTCATGTTTCCACGAGCCATCGGAGTCTCCTCATCCCTGCGCGAGCACTCGGACGTAGTCCACAAGCTGCCAGACGTCCTCGTCCGCGATCTCGGTGGCCGGCATCGGCGTCCCCGGCATTC
>JALUUN010000650.1 GCA_027021325.1 Planctomycetota bacterium | reverse complement strand
ATACCCGATCCCGGACGGCCCGGCGGCCGGCGCGGGGAGGCCCCGGCGACCGACCATGCCCCTCCTCATCGTCCTGATGGCGCTCCTGGCCTTTGGCCTTTCCCTGGCCGCCGCCGCCGCGGTGGAGGGCACGCGCCGGCGCTGGCGCGGGGTGCCGGCGCGCTCCGGCCTGAGCGGCCGGGAGCTGGCCACCGCCCTCCTGCGCCGGGACGGGCCTGCGGGAGCCCGCGCCGAGGCCGCCGAGGGCGCTGAGCGCTGCGCCTGGCGGCCTGGCGAGCGCCTCCTCCTCCTGCGGCCGGAGACGCGGGCCCGCGATCTGCCGGCCTGCGCCGCCGGGGTCCACGCTGCCGGGCACGCCCTGCTCGGCCGGGCCGGCCGGCTGGCCGCCCTGCTCGCCTGCCTGCAGTCCGGTTTCCTCTGGCCGGCCCTCGCCGCCTCCCTCCTCTTCTGGCCCGCCGCCCGCCTGCCCCTGGCCCTGGCCGCCCTGGCCGGCACTGCCTTCCAGGTCGTCCACCTCCTGCGCGTGGAGTGGCCCGCCAGCCGCCGCGGCGCCGAATCCCTGGCCGGCATCGGCGTCGTCGAGACTCCCGAGGAGGACCGCGGCTTCAAGGAACTCCTCCTCGCCGAGTCCCTGGCCTCCCTCGGCGACGCGGCCCTGGGGGCGCCGCGCCGGCTCCTGCGGCGGCCGGCGCCGTCCTAGACTCGCGCGCCATGGCCCTGCACCTCGATCTGAGCGGACTCTTCACGGTTGCGCCCGACGGCCGGGGGATCACCCCGGAGGACCTTCCGGCGAACGCACCGCGGGCCGCCGCCGCCCGCGGTCTCCTTGAGGAACAGGAGCCCGCCTGGCGCCGCCTGCACGCCGGCTCCGAGCACCGCGAGGCCTGTGCACGGCGCGCCGCCGAGATCCTGGAGCAGGGGGTGGACACCTTCCTGGTGCTCGGCATCGGCGGCTCCGCCCTCGGGGCCCGCGCCATGCTCGCAGCCCTCGCCCCCGTCTACCAGGACTGGGGAGCAGGGGAGCGCCCCCGGGTCCTGGTCCTGGACAGCGTGGACCCCGACTGGCTGGGCGAGGTCCTGGAGCGGCTGGATCCGGCCCGTACCCACGCCAACGTCATCAGCAAGTCGGGCGGCACCATCGAGACCTCGGCCCAGTTCCTCCTGGTCCACGACTGGCTGTGCCGCGGCCTGGGCTCCGCGGAGGCGGCGCGGCAGCGTTTCACGGTGACGACCGACCCCGAGAGCGGTGCCTTCCGCGCCCTCTGCGAGGCACAGGGCTTCGCTTCCCTTCCGGTTCCGCCGGGCGTCGGCGGCCGTTTCTCGGTGCTGTCGCCGGTCGGGCTCCTGGCCGCCGAGGTCGCCGGCCTGGACACGACCTCGCTCCTGGAGGGCGCGGCGCGCACCGACTCCCGCCTGCGCGAGGCGGCCCCCGAGGAGGACGCCGCTCTGCTCTACGCCCTGACCCACGTCCTCCTCCTGGAGCGTGGTTTCCCGGTCCACGTCCACTTCGCCTACGGCCACCGCATGCGATTCCTGGCCGACTGGTACCAGCAGCTCTGGGCCGAGTCCCTGGGCAAGCGCCTGGACCGTGAAGGCCGGGTGGTCCACACCGGACCGACGCCGGTGCGGGCGGTGGGGCCGACCGACCAGCACAGCCAGGTCCAGCTCTACGTCGAGGGCCCCGCCGACAAGGT
Organism: Planctomycetota bacterium; assembly: GCA_027021325.1. Classification (GTDB taxonomy): domain Bacteria; phylum Planctomycetota; class UBA1135; order UBA1135; family UBA1135; genus JALUUN01. The sequence continues at coordinate 20,534 of JALUUN010000650.1, read as the reverse complement.
CTTCACCTTCCTCAAACTGGGCCGCTTCGGCCGCAGCCTGGAGCTGCCCGAGCCCTTCGCCGACAGCCCCGCCTTCCGGCACCTGGGCGGCCGCAGCCTGAACGAGCTCATGGAAGCCGAGCGCCAGGGCACGGAATACGCCCTCCTGGAGGCCGGCCGCCCTTCCTGCGTCCTGGAGATGTGCCGCCTGGACGCCTTCCACGTCGGCCAGTACTTCCAGTTCCTGGAGGTGGCGACCGCCCTGGCCGGCCACCTGATGGGCATCGATCCCTTCGACCAGCCGGGGGTCGAGGCCGGCAAGAAGGCGGCCCTGGCCCTCATGGGCTGCTCCGGCTTCGAGGAGCTGGCCGAGCGCATCCGCGAGCGACGCGGTGAACGCCCGTCCCTGGTCCTGAGCTGCTGAGTCCGCCTCAGCCGCCGGACCGGCCGCCGGCCAGGAGATCCTGGTAGATGCAGTGGAAACCGGCCTCCTCGAGGAGGAGGCGGCGCAGTTCGCGGTGCCGGGCGCGGCGCACCTCCTCCCGGAACTCCTCCTCGCTCGCCGGCCGGCGCAGCGCGGCGACGTGGATCAGGGCCATGCCCTCGCGCACCCGCACCGGATCGGAGGTGGCGCCCTCCTCCAGGGCGAAGGCGGCGGCCGCCAGCGCCGGATCCTGGTCCTCGCCCCGGCGGTGGATCCAGCCGAGGCTGCCGCGCGCCCGGCGGCTCCGCTCGTCCTCGCTGTAGCGGGCGGCGAGTTCGGCGAAGGCCTCGGTGGAGACCGCTTCCTCCTTCCAGCGGCGGAGTTCCTCGGCCGCTTCCTCATGGCTCAGATCCAGGGGATCGGTCTTCTCGTCCACCGAGCGCAGGAGGATCCACAGGACCTGGCGGGACTCGCCGTAGCGTTCCTCGAGATCGCGCCGCTCTTCGGGGGAGAGGGCGTCGAACCAGGTGTCGTCCCAGCGCAGCGCCGCCAGCTGGCGCAGCAGGCAGGCGGTGCGGAACTGCTCGCCCTGGATCACGTCCTCGATCCGCGCCTGCTGCAGGGCCAGGAGCTGCTCGTAGCTCATGCCCATGCGGGCCCGGGTCTCGCGATCGCGCCAGGCGAGTTCGGCGGCGGCGACGCGGTCGTCCCAGGTCAGCCCGAGGGCGCGCGCCCGCTCGGGGACCAGTTCCTCCAGGACCCGGTCCTCGACCCGCGCCAGGAGCCGGCCGGGGGGCAGCATGCTGCGCAGGAGACGGCCCAGCTCTTCCTCAGTGATGCGGTAGGGACCGTGTTCGAAGGCCAGGCCCGGCGGCGGGCTCTCCGCTTCCTGCATGAGCTCGGCCAGGCGCTCACGGCTCCAGCGCCGCTGGTCCTCGGCGCTCACCGGCTGGCCCTCGGGGATCTCCAGGTCCTGGCGTGCCAGGGCCTCGTGGCGCAGGCTGCTGCGGAGCAGGGCGGTGAACTCCTCGAGATCCAGGCCGCGGCTCCGGAGCACCTGCTCCAGATCGAAGCCGTTGCTCCGGGCCTCGACGCGGACCCGTTCCAGGCGCTCGGCGACCGCGGCATCGGGGATGCGCAGACCGCGGCTCTCGGCCTCGCGGTCCACGAGCTGGATCTGCAGGAGATGCTCGATGCCCTCGACGCCGGCCGCCTGGCGGCGCGTGACGCGGCCGAGCCAGCGGTCGAAGACCGAGGCCCGGAGTTCGCCGCCCTCCCAGGTGGCGAGGACCGGGTCCTCGTCGGGGGCCGGGGACGTAGGCGCAGCCTGCGGGCACAGGCCCAGGAGCAGAGGGGCGAGGAGCGGCATGCCGGGCCGAGGATACTGCCCGGCCCGGGGCCCCTTCAGGCGGCGCGGCGGCCCTCGCCGCCGGCGGTCCGGGGCTCTGCCGCCGGACGGCGGTCCAGGACCAGGCTGCCGCGGCGGCTGCGCACGGTGATGCGGTCGCCGCGCCCGAACTCGCCGTCCAGGATCGCCGTCGCCAGGGGCTCCTCGACCAGGCGGTCCACGGCGCGCCGGATCTCCCGCGCCCCGTACTCCTCGGAGTAGCCGGCCTCGACCAGGGCCTGGAGGGTGTGTTCGGTCCAGCGCAGCTCGACGCCGGCCGTCTCCAGACGCGAGCGCAGGCGCTTCAACTGCATGTCGGCGATCAGGCAGCACTCCTGGCGGCCGAGGGCGCGGAACACCAGGATGTCGTCGATGCGGTTCAGGAGCTCGGGCTTGAAGTTGCGCCGCAAGGCCTCCTGGGTGAGGCTCTCGTAGTCGGCCTGGTCCAGACTCGATCCGCGCTCAAAGCCCATGCGCTCCGCCGCCCGCCGGTAGTCCTCGGTGCCGACGTTCGAGGTCATGAGGACCAGGGCGTGGCGGAAGCTCACGGTGTTGCCCTTGGAGTCCGTCAGCCGCCCCTCGTCGAGGATCTGCAGGAGCATGTTGTGCAGTTTCTCGTGCCCCTTCTCGATCTCGTCGAAGAGGACCACGGCGTGGGGATCGCGGAGCAGGGCCTCGGTCAGGGTCCCGCCTTCGTTGTGGCCGACGTAGCCCGGCGGGGCGCCGATGAGCTTGGCCGTCTCGTGGGGCAGGGCATACTCGCTGCAGTCGATGCGCACCAGATTCTCGGCTTCGTAGAGGTGCCGGGCCAGGGCCTTGCTCAGTTCGGTCTTGCCGGTGCCGGTGCGGCCGACCAGGAGGAAGGCGCCGATCGGGCGCTGCGGGTCCTGCAGGCCGCTCGCCGCCTTGCGCACGGCCCGGCAGACCCGCGCCACGGCGTGGTCCTGGCCGATGATCTCGCGCAGCAGCCGCCGTTCCAGGCGGCGTGCCCGTTCGCGGAAGCGCGTGCTTCGCTCCTCGTCCGGATCCAGGTCGTCCTCGGCCGGAAGCGCCACGGTGTGGATCTCCAGCTTCGGGTTGACGTCCACGCAGATCTGGTAGAGGAGGTCCTCGGCGGCGGCGGCGTCTTCGGGGTAGATCTGCTGCACTCGCGGCAGCACCACTTCGTCCAGGCCGACGACGCAGGCGCGGACCACGAGGCGCCGGTACTCGCGGCGGTCCGGCGGCCGGTCACGGCATTCGGGCGGCAGGCGCAGGGGCCCGTCGCCGGAAAGGACCCGCACACGGATGAAGCCGTCGATCAGATCGAAATACTTGTAGACGACGCCGGTCTCGGTCAGCACGGGGATCTCCGGTGGACTCGGGGGTTGGCAGGCGGCCGCCGCGCGGGAGGGTCGCGGGCGGTCCCTTCCCCTTTCGGCCGTCCCGCCGCCCGGCCTGAACCGCCGTCCCGCCTGCGGTCGCGGGCGCCTGCTCTGCGCGCTTCCGGCCGCTGCCGGAGCCGGCCTCCCCGCGGCTAGGATGGGCGGCCTCGTCATGGATTCCGAAACCCCCGTCGCCCCTGAGGATCAGGAATTCCTGGCCCTGCTGGTCCACCGCGGCTTCCTCCAGCGCGAGGACGCCCTGGCCATCCTGCAGGCGGCCCGGGAGCAGGGCTTCGAGGCGGCCCTCGAGGCGCGCACCGGCTGGGACGCCTCGCGGGTCGCCTACCTGCGCCGCACCCGAGGCCTGAGCGAGCCCGAGATCCCCGGCTACGAGATGCTCGGCAGGCTCGGCGCCGGCGGTACCTCCGAGGTCTTCGGTGCCCGGCGCAGGAAGGACTTTCGCAAGGTCGCCTTGAAGATCCTGCTGCCGCGCCTGGCCCTGGACCCGCCGGCCGTGCGCCGCTTCCTGGAGGAGGCGAAGATCCTGCAGCGCCTGCGCCACCCGAACATCGTCCGCGGCCATCGCGTCTTCCGCTTCCTCGGAACCTACGTCCTGGAGATGGACCTCGTGCCCGGCCGCCCCCTGGACCAGGTCCTGGAGGAGGACGGCCCGCTGGACGAGGAGAGCGCTCTCGGCGTCGTGCGCCAGGTGGCGCGGGCCCTGGAGGCCCTGCGCGAGGCCGGCCTCGTGCATCGCGACCTCAAGCCCGGGAACCTGATGATGGACGCCCAGGGCAAGGTGGTCCTGATCGACCTGGGCTTCGCCGGCCCCGGCCGCGACCTGGAGGCCCTGGAGGGCACGACCCTCGGCACCACCGCCTACATCGCTCCGGAGCAGGCACGCGGCGAGGAAGGCCTGGACGTGCGTGCCGACATCTATTCCCTGGGGGCGACCCTCTACCACCTGGTGGTGGGGCGGCTTCCCTTCGAGCGCTCCAGCGACGCCGAGATGATGCGCGCCCAGATCCTCGAACGCCTCGACGGCGCCGCCCTGAAGGAGGCCCCGATCTCGCCCTCGGTGCACTACTTCATCCAGAAGATGATGGCCAAGGACCGCGAGCTCCGCTATGCCTCGCCGGCCGCCCTGGCCGAGGAGATCGAGGCCCACGAAGAGGCCCGCCGGCGCCTGGGCTGAGCCTTGGAGTCGCCGCCCTTCTTCTTCGACTGCCACCGCTGCGGTCTCTGTTGCCGCGCCGGCCACGGCCGCGTCTGGCTGCGCGAGGAGGAGGTTCCGGCCCTGGCCCGGGAGCGGGGCCTGGAGGTCGAGGCCTTCGTCCGGCGCTTCCTGGTGCGGATCGGCGCGCGCCTGTCCGTGCGCGAGGAGGCCGACGGCCGTTGCGCCCTCCTGGAGGGCGAGGCCTGCTGCACGGTCTACCCGGCGCGGCCCGGGCAGTGCCGGAGCTTCCCCTTCTGGCCCTCGCTCCTGGCCGGCGGTCCGGCCCTGGAGGAGGCCGCCGAAGGCTGTCCGGGGATCCAGCGCCTGCCCGAGGGCGATCCGGAGCCCGGGCTCCGCGCCCTGGCCCGGCTTCTCGGGGGGGCGCCCGGGGGAAGCGCGCCCTGTCCTCTGGCCCGGGGCGCCGGGCGCCTGGAGGCCTCCGCCCTGGAGGCCGACCTCGCCTGCGCGGCCGGGGAGGGCCTCGCGAGCGCCGCCGGCGAGTCCGGAGACTGCCCCTTCCGGCGGGGCGTCGGTTGCCGCCTCGGTGCCTTCCGGCCCCTGGCCTGCCGCGGCCTCGATCCGGAGGCCCTCGACCCCCTGCGCCGTCGGCTCCAGGACCTGGCCGGGGAGCAGGGCTGGCCGCTCCGGGGCGGGCCCTGGCCGCGCTTGTTCCGCGACCGCCGCCGGGCCTGGGCGGCCCGGGGCGGCGCGCCGCCGGCGCCCGGTCCCGTAGGCTGAAGGGCGAGCCTCATGCGCCTGCCCCTCCCGTTCCTCCTGGCCCTGGCTGCCGGCGGTGCCGTCCTTTCCGCGCAGGAGGGCGAGCCGCGCACGGCGGTGGAGTGGAACGAGGCCGGCGCCCGGGCCCTCCAGGAGGGTCGCGTGCCCGAGGCGGTGGAGGCCTTCCGCCGCGCCCGGGCCCTGGCCCCCGGGGATCCGGTGCTCCGCCTGAACCTGGCCCGGGCCCTCGGCCACCGGGCCCGGGAGCTGGCCGCTGCCGGCCGTCTGGAGGAGGCCCTGCGCTCGGTCCGGGAGGGCCGGGCCCTGGACCGTGACGGCGGCAGCCTGGAGGTCCTGGAGGCGCGCTTCCACCTGCGCCTTGGCGACCGCGCCCGGGCGCGGGAGGTTCTGGATGCCGTGCTGCGGGAGTTCCCCGAACAGCCCGAGGCCCTGGCCCTGCGCGCCGAGGTCGCCTCCCTCGACGGCGACCCCGCCGCCGGCGTCGCCTTCCTGGAGCGGGCCGTCGCGGTCCGGCCCGGGGACACGGCCCTGCAGCAGCGCCTGGAGCGCCTGCGCGAGGAGGCCCGCGCCCTGGCCGGCTTCCTGACCGACGCCACCGCGCACTTCGACCTGCGCTACGACCCGCACCTTCCCTGGATCGTCGAACGTATCCCGCGGCTGGGTGCTCTTCTGGAGGAGGCCTTCCAGGCGGTGCACCGTTCCCTGGGCTTCGCGCCCGAGGACCGCATCGTCGTCCTGGTCCTGGACCGGGAGCGCTACGCCGGGGACGCGCCGGAATGGAGCGGCGGCCTCTACGACGGGCGCATCCGCCTGCCCCAGAGCCGGGAGGTCTTCGACGAGGCGGAACTCGCCTCGGCCCTGCGCCACGAGACCACCCACGCCGCCCTGCACCGGATCGGGCCGGCGGTGCCGGCCTGGCTGCACGAGGGCCTCGCCCAGGCGGTGGAGGGCCGAAGCGTCACGACGGCGCGCCGTCTCCTGCGCCGGGATCCCGGAGCCTGGCCCTCCCTCGGCGAACTCCGCGGCGGCTGGACGGCCTGGACCGACCGCCGGCGGGTCGAGGCGGCCTACGCCTATGCCCTGTCCCTGGCCTGGTTCCTGCAGGAGGAGTACGGAGCCAACGCCTGGTCCCTGCTCCTCGGCCAGCTCCGCAGGCGCGGCTTCGACGAGGCCTTTCCGGCGACCTTCGCCGCTTCCCTCGAGGCGGTGGACGTGCGCCATCGCCAGGCGCTGGCGGCCGGCGACTGAGGACCGCAGCGGCCGGCCGCCCCGCCTCCCGGCCGCTGCGGCCATTCCCGGGTAACCCGCCGTCGGGGAACCCGTCTCTCCGGGCGATGGATGCCCCGGCCATGACCTCGCGGCCCCTGCGCAGCTGGGAGGACGCCGAACTCCTGGAGGCGGTCCTGGGCCCCCTGCCCGATCCCGCCCGACGGGGGGCGCTTCGGCTGTTCCTGGAGGCCGGGGCGGCCGGCCTGGGTGGCCGCGACCCGGAGGAACTGGCCCTCCTCCACGATCTCGACGAACGGGCGGCGCTCGCCCTCGCTGCGGTCTGGGAACTCCAGCGCCGCTGGCGCCTGCGCCACGGCCCCGCTCCGGTGACCGTGCGCTCGGGGGCCGACGTGGCGGCCTGGCTGGAGCCCCGCCTCCTCGGCCGGACCGTGGAGAGCTTCTGGGTCCTGTGCCTCGACGCCCAGGGCGCCCTGATCCACGCCGAGGAGGTGAGCCAGGGCACCCTCACCGCGAGCCTGGTCCACCCGCGGGAGGTCTTCCACCCCGCCCTCTTGCGCCGGGCCGCCGCGGTGGTCGTGGCCCACAACCACCCTTCCGGGGACCCCACACCTTCCGAGGAGGACCGGGCGACGACGCGCCGCCTGCAGCGAGCCGGGCGCCTGCTCGGGATCGAAGTCCTCGATCACCTGGTCCTGGGCACGCGGGGCTACCGTTCCTTCCTCGAGGAGGGATGGCTCTAGGTCCCGGCCTGGACCAGGGCGGCGGCCAGGGGCCCGGCGGCCTCGACGCGCAGGATCAAGGGTCCCAGGGAGGCGAAGGGCAGGCCGAGCGCACGAAGCCGCTCCTCCTCCTCCGGTGTGAAGCCCCCTTCCGGACCGGCCAGGAAGGCCGGCTTGCCCAGGCGCGGCAGCAGGAGGGGGAGGGGCTCGCCTCCCGGGTGCAGGAGGACCGGCTCCCAGGAGGCGGCGCGCAGATCCGCGAGCACGGCGGCCAGGGGGCGGGCCTCCAGGTGGAGACGCGGCAGGTCCAGGCGCCGGCACTGTCCGGCCCGGGCCCGGGCCACGCGCAGGAGCCGTTCCCTGCGGCCCGGCCGCGGCGGTCCGGCCACGCTGCGCTCCCAGCGGATGATGTGGAGTTCCGTCACACCGGCCTCGGTGGCGCGGTCCACGAGCTCCTCGGCCCGCGTCCCCTTGGGCCAGGCCGAGGCCAGGGCCACCGGACGGAGGGCGGGCCCGGCGTCCACCTCGCCCTCCTCGAGGACCAGGCCCGAGCCGGGCTGCCAGCGGGCCCGGCGCGGGCGTCCCTGCGGCGGGACCAGGGTGAAGAGCTCGCCGGGCCGCGGACGCAGGGCGCGCAGGTGCCGGCCCAGGCCGGGCGGCGGCTCCCAGGGCCCGGCGGCCTCGGGAAGCTCGTCTTCGAGGTGGAGGAGGTGCATGCGGGAGGGCGTCACCGGAGGCCTGCGCCCGGCTATTGTCTCCGGTCCGCCGGAATCCGGGTCCGCTCCCAGGATTGCTAGACTGCGCGCCGCCGCCGCCGGATGGCAGCGGAGAAGGGGAGGGGCGCCCGGCGGTCTCTTCCCCGGTGGCATCCGTGGCACCCTCCTCCATGGCGCGATTCGAGATCCTGAGCGGCCCCGAAGCGGGACATGTGGTCGAACTGCCCCCCGGCCGACACCTGGCGGGGCGCCACGCCTCCGCCGCCCTGCGCCTGCAGGCCGCGGCGGTCTCGAGCCGCCATCTGGAGCTGGAGGTGGGCAAGGACGGCACTGTCCGCTTCCAGGATCTCGGCTCGACGAACGGCACCTGGGCCGGCGGCGTCAAGGTCGGCGCCGGCGAGTGGGCGCCGGGCGCCGAGCTGCGCCTCGGCGACGTGCGCGTCCGCCTCCTGGACCCGGCGGGAAGGACCGCCGCGGTTCCGGCCGGGGATCGGGAGGTCGGGGAGATCTCCCTGGAGGAGGAACCGCTCTCGACCACCCTGGAGATCCCCGAGGAGGAGGGCGAGGTCCTGGCCGACGCCGATCTCCACCGCCGCGCCCTGGAGGAGACCCTCCAGGGGGGACGGCGGGGCGGCCGCTGGCTTCCCCTGCTCTTCGTCCTGCTCCTGGCCGCTGCCGGCGGCGTCTTCTTCCTCCTGCGCGCGGGCGGCGGCGAGGGCGGGGTCCGGCTCCGCGGCCCCCGTGGCGAGGCTGAGGCCCGGGGCCCGCGGGACCTCCTGCAGGGGGCGGGGGCCTTCGATGCGGAAGCGGCCGAGGCCTGGGTGCTCGGTGCCGGCCTGCGCTTCGGCCCGGGCCGCCTGGAGAACCCCGGCGAGGGCTGGCGGGAGGCGCGTCTCGCCCGCGTGCTCCTGCCGCCGGCCGCGGGCGGGATCGCCTTCGAGGCGCAGACCACCGCGCTCCGCGCCTGGCCGCTCCTGGAGTGGGGGCGGGAGGAGGGGGGCCCGGTCGCGGGCCTCCTCGTCGGCGCTGCCCTGGGTTCCGGGCCGGTGCGTCTGGCTGTCCCGTCCGAGGCCGCCTGGCTGCGCCTCGTCCTCCTGCTCCAGGGGAGCGGGAGCCTGAGCGGTCTCCTGGCCACCGAAGCCGAGGCCGCCCCCGTCGAGGAAGGCCGGCACGAGGACCACGCCTGGCGCCGGCAGGGCGGCAACCTCCTCCTCCTGGACCGCGACGGCGAGGCCCTGCTCCAGGTCGCGGCCTCCTCCTCCGGCTGGAAGGAGGCCGAAGGTGGCTTCCGCCTGGATCTGGAGACCGGCGGCTGGGCGCTGGTCCTCGCCGGCCCGCGGGTTCGCGAGGCCGGGCCGGCCCTGGTGCGCAGCGAGGGCGGCCCCCAGGCCCCGGTCCCGGGTCTGCGTCTGGAGGCGAGCCCGGGCCTGATCCTCGGTGGCGGCTCGCGCCACTTCTGGCTCGGCCTTGAACCGGCCGGTCCCCTGAGCAGCAGCGAGGGGCGCCTGCGCCTGGGACCGGTGGCCCGGGCCACGGTCCTGGATCTGCGCTGGGATCTGTCCGCGGCCTTCGGCCTCGCCTCGCGCCTGGCCCGGGAACTGGAGAACGCCGCTCGAGCCGGCGACAGCCGGGGTGTGCTGGAGGTCTCCGCCCGGCTGCTCCGTGACCATCCCCTGGATCCGGAGGACGTGGAGCGGGCTCTGGAACTCCGGCGCCAGGTGCTGGACGAGGGGCAGCGCGCCCTGGAGGCCCTGCGTCTGGAGGCCGCCGAGGCCCTGTTCCTGAACGCGACGCGTTCCATGGAGGAGCTGGCCGCACGTGCCCGCGAACTGGCGGAGCGCCTGCCGGGCACCCTGGTGGCCGCCTCCGCCGAGGAGCTGGCCGGCGACCTGCAGCGGCGCGCCGCCGAATCCGGGGCCGAACGCCGGGAGCGCGCCCGGGCCTACCGCGAGCGCCTGCGTGCCGCCCTGGAACGCAGCTACCCGGGAATCGCCGCCTGGATCGCGGCGCGGGACGGGGAGGAGACGCCATGAAGAAGCAGGGAAGCGGACTCGAGGCCGGCCGCGGGGCGGTGCGTCTCCTGAGCCTGCGCCTGAACCGTTCCGGCGGTGTCACCGCCACCGGCTACCACGAGCTGGAGGTCGAGCCCGGCGAGCCGCCCCTCGAGGCCGCCAGCGCCCTCAACGGCCTGCGCCGCCGGCCGGCGCCGCTGCGCATCGGGCTGGGCGGCAGCGAGGCCATGCTCCGCTACCTGCCGGTACCGCCGGTCGAGGACTGGCGCCTGGAGCGTCTCATGGAGTTCGAGGTGCGCGAGATCGAGGCCCGCAGCGGTTCCTCCCTCGCCACCTCCTACAACCTGCTGCCGGTCCCCAAGGAACTCGACGAGGACGACACCATCCTCCTGGCCCTGGCCCGGGAGGACCTCCTCGAGGAGTGGATGCAGGCCCTGGACCGCCTGCCGGTGCAGGGCTTCACCCCGAATCCGGTCGCCCTCTACAACGCCTGGCTGGCCCTGGGCGACCACGAATCCTCGACCACGCTCCTCGCCTGCGTGGGCGAAGGCGGCCTGGACCTGGCCCTGGTGCACGGGCCCCAGCTCTACTTCGCCCGGTCGGTCACGGCCGGTCTCGAGAAGGCGCCGGCGACCCTGGCCCGGGCCCTGAGGACGGACGAGACGCGGGCCCGCCGGCTCCTGGATCGCCACCTCGATCTGCGCGCCGGGGCCGGGCAGCGCCTGTCGGCGGAGGCGGACCGCGTCACCCGCGCCGTCCTGCCCCTCTACGAGCCGGTGCCGACCCTCCTGCAAGGCATGGTCACCCTGTGCAAGGCCCAGGCGCGTCTGCGCGACCTGGAGCTGGACCGGGTGCTGGTGACCGGCGAGGGGGCACGGACCCGCGGCCTCCTGGACTTCCTGCAGGCACGCCTCCGGGTGCCGGTGGAGATCTGGGACCCTGTGGCCCTGGTGGATCCCTCCGGCCTGCCGGCCGAGCGCGCCGCCGACCTGGAGGCAGCGGGCCCGGCGGCGACCCTGAGCCTCGGTCTTGCTCTCAGCGCCGCTGATCCCGATCTCTACGCCCTCGAGATCCTGCCCGAGGCGGCGCGCCGCAAGCGCGAGTTCCGCGAACGCGGGGTCTTCGCCTGGGCCAGCGCCGCCCTCGCCGCCGCCTTCCTCGCCTGGAGCGGCTTCCACCAGGCGGGAATCGCCGGCCAGGCGAAGAGTGCCGCCGCCGCCGCCCGCCGCGCCGCCTCCGCCCTGGAACTCAGCGACCAGCAGGGCCGCGACCTCCTTCAGCAGCGCGCCGAGCTCGAGCGCCTCGTCCAGGAACTGGAGACCCGCCATGGCCTGCGCCGCACCGCCGGTGAGCTCCTGGCCTTCCTGCGCGCGGAGCTTCCGGGCAACCTCTGGGTCCAGACCTGCCAGCTGCGCCTGGAGGAGGGCCCCGACTGGGGCTACGACAAGGAAGTCGAGGTTCCGGTCTTCCTGGCCTCGGGCCGCGGCGAGAACCGCGAACGCAACGCCTCGGCGGTCTTCGCGGAGTTCAGCGAGCGCCTCGCCGCTCTCCTGCCGGCGGGGGAACAGGGCATCCTCGTGAACTCGATCCCCGGGCGGCAGCTGGAGTGGACGCTGCGCACCCACCTCCTGGCGCCGCCGGCCGGCGGGGAGGAGCTGCGATGAACCTCGACGCCTTCTGGCAGACGCACCGCCGCTTCCTCATCGCCGTCGGCTGTGGCTTCCTGGTCTTCCTGATCGCCCGGCTCCTGATCGGCGCCACCGTCGGAGCGGACATCACCTCCGCCGAAGCCGCCATCCGCCGCTCCAACGCCACCCTGCGCCGCGGCGGCTTCGGGCAGCCGCAAGTGGCGCAGCTGCGGGGCCAGGTGGAGGAGCTTCGGGAGCGCGCCCGCGAGCTGGCGGCGCGCAGCCTGCCGCCCTGGCGCGAGGAGTTCCGCCCGCCGGCCGGTCAGCAGGCGCGGCCTTTCTACATCGCCTTTACCGGCAGCCGGCGCTCGGAGCTCGTCGGTTACGCCCTGCGCAACGGCCTGGAGGTGGACGAGCGCCTGGGCCTGCCGACGATCAGCCCCGACGACACCCCGACCCTCGAGAAGGCCCTGCGCGGGTTCGATCTCGTGGACCGCCTGGTGCGCCTCGCGGTCGAACTCGACCTGCGCGCCCTGGAGGATATCGAGATCCTGGTGCGCAGCGGCCGCCGTGCCCGGGCCCGCGAGGGTGATCTCCTGGACCTGACGCCCGTGACCCTCGAGGTCACCCTGGACGAGGACCGGATCGATCCCCTCCTCGACCGTCTCGCCACCGCCGACCCGCCCTTCGGTCTCGCGGCCTTCCAGCTCCTGCCGCCGGACCGGCGGCGCAAGGAGCGGACCCTGCAGCTCGAGTTCCAGGTCGGCCGCATTCCGCCGGCGCTCCTCGGCGAGGAGGAAGCCCAGCCGTGAAGCGCGAACAGGTCCTCCTGGTCCTGACCCTCCTGGTCCTGGCCTGGATGGTGCGCGGCGAACTGGCCCGCGAGGCGCCGCGGGCAACGCGACCGCGCTTCCAGCCGGTGCCTCCCCTGGAGCTGGGGCCGGTGGACGCCTGGCCGGTCCTCGAGCACTCCCCGGCGCGCCGCGACGTCTTCCGTGAGCCCACGGAGATCGAAGCCCTGCCGCCCCTGGATCTGCCGCTGCCGCCGGTGCCGGAGATGGCGCGGCTTCTGCCGCCGCCGGTCCCCGACAGCGGCCCGGCGCGCTGGAGCGACCATCTCCTCCAGTGGCCGGAGGCGCCGCCCGGGGAGGCCGGGGAGGCCGTGGACCTGGACTTCGAGGATGCGGGGCTCGGCGCCGGAGACTCCTTCGAGGAGGCGGAGGCGGCGGACCCCGTCGGCCTCGACGGCGCCCAGGAGGAGGACTACGCCCGCCTCTACGACCGGGTGGACCTGGAGGGTTCCTTCCGGCCGCTCTGGGGCTGGATCCTGAACGAGGACCGTTTCGACCGGGCTGCGGCCCTGGCGCGAGGCCAGGTGGATCTGGTCTTCCAGGAGGTGGATCCGCGTACCGGCCAGCCGCGCTTCGAGCCGCGGCCCATCGCCGCCGACGCCTACACCCGGGCGGTCCTGGCCGACACCCTGCGCAACCGCATCGAACTGGCGCGCCGCGCCCTGCCGGACAACGCCGGTGCCTTCCCGGAGCGCGAGGACCTCGTGCGCTGGCTGCTCCAGGTCGGCAACGAGGAGCCCCTGGCCTACGACTACGCCGTCCAGGCGGCCGTGCGCGGCGTCGAACTCTCGCCCGAGGCCCTGGACGCCTGGCTGCTCCTCGGCGAGGCCTGGGAGCGAACCTTCCGCCTCGACGAGGCCTTCGCCCTCTACGCCTTCCTGGCCGGCGAAGAGCTGCCCGGTCCGGCGCCGGAGCTGCCGGTGCAGCCGGAGCCCGGACGCTTCCGGCACGCTTCGGCGCCGCGCGTGCGCATGGCCTCGATCCTCCTGGCCTTCGGTCTGCGCGAGGACGCCGCCACCATGCTGCGCCGCGCCCTGGAGCTCGGCGACGGGGATCCGCGCGCCTACGCCCTGCTCGGCGAGCTCCTCCTGGAAGAGGATCCCAGTGAGGCCCTCGGCCTTCTGGAGCGCGCCTACGGTTCGCCGGCCCTGGACCGTGCCTCGGAGACCGGCCTGGGCCTGGGCGTCGCCCTGGGCACCGTCCACCTGGCCCTGGGCCACTGGGACGACGCCGAACGGGTCTTCCGCCAGACCGGCAACGCCGCCGGGCTGGTCGCCGGCGCCCGGGAGATCCCGGAAGGGGCCGTGGACGCAGCCTGCGGCCTGGCGGCGGCGGCCTACCTGCGCGGCGACTTCAGCGCCGCCCTGGCGCGGGTCGAGGAATTCCTGGCCATCGCCGGACCGCACCGCAAGCTCCTCTACCTCCGGGGCATCGCCGGGGCCGCCGCCGGCAGTCCCCTGGGGGAGGTGGCGCGGGACCTGCGGGCGGCCGCCGCGGTCTCGCCCCTGGATGCCGCCCTGCCGCTGGCGGCGCTCTCCTTCTGGCTGGACGTCAAGGCTCGGGCCGTGGGGGACGAGGCCCTGCGCGAGGAGGCGGGGGTCCTTCTCGACCAGGCTCTGGAGCTCGATCCGGGCCTGCCCTGGGCGGTCGCCTGGCGGGCGCGTTTCGCCCTCGACGACGACAACCTCGAGGCCGCGCGCGAGGACCTGCGCCGCTTCATCCAGGATCATCCGGACTGTGCTGCCGCCTTGATGGAGCTCGGCTGGATCCTGCATCGCGAGGAGCGCTACGACACCGCCGAGGTGGCCCTGCGCCGCGCCGAACAGGAGGCTCCGCGCCACGCCGACCTGGTCCTGCGCCGCGGGCTGAACCTCCTGAAGACCGGGGACCTGGATCTCGCCCGGGAGGTCCTGGCCCGTGCCCTGAGCCTGGATCCGGGCCTCGCGGCGGCCAGCAACGGCATCGCCTGGGCGCACTATGCCGAGGGTGACGTCACCGGCGCGCGTGCGGAGTTCGCCCAGGTGATGGATGAACTGCGCACCACCCCTGACAACCCCCAGTACCGTTACGCCGAGCTCTGGAGCCGGCGCATCGAGGCCCACTCCAGGCTGGTGCGCTGGGTGGACCGCTTCGAGGGACGGCTCCTGCGGCCGGTCTGGAACGCCATCGACGACCTCTCCGGCGGTGTGGAGCCGCGGGTCTTCGACGGCGCCCTGCGCATCGAGGGGGAGCAGGAGCCCGGCCGGACCCGGGTCTTCCGGCGCATCCGCGCCATCGACTTCCAGTCCGCCGCCGCCACCCTCACCGTCGGCTCCGGCCATCAAGGCAAGGCCGGCCTCATGCTGAGCCTCGAACGGCGGCGCGGCGCCCCGACCTGGCTGATCCAGATCGAGCGCCAGCGCAACGGCGAGGTCACCGTGTACGGGCGCCAGGGAGCCCGGGAGTTCCCGGAACCCGAGGAGCAGCGCACCGGCATCCGTGTGTCCGCGGGCCAGCCCCTGCGCGTGTCCTTCGTCCTCGATCGTGAGCCGGAGATCCCGGTCCTGCACGTCCGCGTGGACGGACGCGAGGTCTTCCAGGGTGAGGTCCCGACCCTGCGCTCCACCAGCGGCGACCTCACGATCTCGGTCTACAGCGAGACCGCCAACGTGTTCCCGGTCCAGGTTCTCCTCGACGACTTCGAACTGGTCTACAGCCAGCCGTGAGCCCCGTTCCCGCCTTCCGCCGCCCGGTCTCCGGCTTCACCTTGCTGGAGATCATGGTCGTCCTCCTGATCCTGTCCTTCCTGGTGACCTTCCTGATCACCGGAGGCATGGACATCTTCAGGACCGCCGACCGGGCCGAGACCGAGAACCGCATCCACCAGCTGGCCTCGATGATCGAGACCTGGCGGACGCGCGAAGGCCAGTATCCCGACGACCGCCTGCCGCCGGGCTTGGCCGGCAATACCGTGAACGCCTCCTCCGAGGCTCTGTTCCTGGCCTTCTTCGATCCCGGCTACCGCGGGCAGCGGCCGGACCCGGACTGGCTCGTGAACACGGACAGGGACGAGACCATCAAGAACCACACGATCCTCGACAGTCGCGAGCTCTTCGAGATCGGCGACGCCTGGGGCAACCCCATCGCCTACTTCGAGAGCCTGCACTACACCGACGGCGTGCAGAGCCTGCGCGCCGGCGTGGACGGTGAAGAGGGTGGGGATCTGTGGGAGCAGGAGGTGCGGGCGCGCCAGGACCAGCGCACCGGCGCCTGGGAGAACGAGGGCGGATTCCAGCTGATCTCCGCCGGACCCGACGGCGCGTTCGGGACGGAAGACGACATCGCCAACTTCGGCCGATGAGGCGGAGCGCGCGGCCCCGGACGCCCCGACGCGGCGAGGACCGGGCCGCCTTCACCCTCATCGAGCTGTTCCTGGTCCTCCTGGTCCTGGGGGTCGTGGTCGGCCTCACCGTGTTCCGTGTGGACCGCTCCGATCCGGGTGCCCGCGGCCTGCGCTCGGCGGTCGAGGCCTTTCTCGAGTCCAGCCGCTCGCGGGCGCGGCTCCAGGGCGAGGCGGTCCTGGTGCGCCTGGAGCCCGGTCCGGCGGAGCAGGACCCCCTGGAGCTCGTGCGCTACGTCTGGCGTCCGGTCCTGGAGACCGGCTTCGAAGCGCGCTACGCCGCCCGCCAGGGTCTGCAGCTCCAGGACCCCGCGCGTCTCGGCCCGCCGGGCCGCGTCGGCACCGGTCTGGACCTCTCCGCGGGCGGCAATGTCCTGCTGGCGGGACGCGGTGGCCTCCTGGACTCGCCCGAGGGGCTGGTCGTCGAGTTCGACTGGCTGGAGAACGAGGCTTCGAGCGGCCGTCTGCTGGAATGGGAGGGCATGCTCAGCCTGCGCAAGAACCGCGACCGCTTGTCCCTGGTGGCCTGGATCGGCAGCCGCGAGGAGGAGCGCTATCAGCCGGTCAGCCTGGACAGCGAGGACGGTGCCCTGGAGCCGGGTGTCTGGCAGCGCATCCGCTGCGAGATCGCCGACGGCTTCCTGGTCCTGGCCGTGGACGGCCGCGAGGTCGGCCGCCGCGAGGTGGGGGAGGGCAGGCTGGCGCCGGGCCGGGAGGCGCCGCTCCTGGGCGACCCCTCGGGAGCGGTCCTCGGGCACGCCGACGAGTTCGTGGTCCTGGCTCGCCGTCGGGAGCCCGGGCCGGAAATGGAGGTGGACGTGCGTGCCCTCTTCACCCCGCCCGAGATCTTCTTCGATCGTTTCGGCCGTCTCGATCCCGGCCGCCACCCGGAGCCCGTGCGGGTGGTCCTCGAGGAGTTCGGCCAGGAGGCGGGCTCCTTCCTGGTCGGCCGCTTCGGCCAGGAGTTCGACCCGGAGGCGCAGCCATGAGGAACGGCCGCCGCGGTTCGGCCCTGGTCATCGTGCTGCTTGCCCTGGGGATGCTGCTCTCCCTCGGCATCCCCTTCCTCCTTGCCAGCCGTGCGCGTCACGAGGCCTCCCTCGGACTCTTCGCCCGCGGCCAGGCCCGGGTCGCCGTGGCGTCTGCCGAGGAGTTCGCCCGTTCCTGGGAGGAACAGAGCCACCCGGGCGTGGACCCGACCCCGTGGTACGACAGCGCCGACGAGTACGATCCCGCCGGCGCCGGCGTCCTGCCCCAGGCCCTGGGCGGCGACTGGGAGCTCAGCGACCAGGACTGGGGGCTGGAGGTGGAGAACCTCCAGGCGCGCATCAGCCTGGCCTCGGCCAGCCTGACCACCCTCCAGAACCTGCTCCATCCCTGCCTCATCACCGAGGAGGTGGACTACCGCGCCACCGAGATCCCGGTGACCTCGACCGAGGGCTTCCCGGACGAGGGCCGGATCCTGATCGGCACGCGCTGGTTCGGCTACGGCGGCCGCACTGCCACCGCCTTCACCGAGATCGAGCCGCCCCTGGAGGAGGAGGTCCCCGAGGATCCGACGAACCCCCGCTTCCGCCGCGGCACCTCGGTCATCGACCCGCGTACCTTCAACCTGGTGATCGCACGTCTGCGCGCCGGCGAGCAGGCGCCGCCGGAGTTCCTCGGCGACCTCCTGAGCCAGGATCCGACGGGGACCGGAACCTGGGGGCTCCCGGAGCGGAGGATCCTCGAGCGCTTCACCTGGTACCACACCGGCGCCCACGGCGAGGAGGGCTGGCAGCCAGCGGTCTGGATGGGGCGTCCGATGAACCCGGACTTCCCCGAGATCCTGAACGTCACCGATGGCTCGGCCCTGGCCAAGGGCACGGTGGTCCGCCTGCTCGAGGAGAGCGGAGCGCGGATGGACAACCTGGTGCTCTCGGAGGGCGGCCTGCAGCTGCAGCTGGCCCTGCCCTTGAGCAGCGACTTCCAGCCCTACACCACGCGCATCTATCCCCTGGTCCGGGAGCCGGTGGACGTCAACGCCGCCGCCCCCGAAGTCCTCGAGGCGCTCCTCACCGGCCTGCGCCTGCGCGGCTGGCCGGGGCTGCCCCGCGAGGTGGATCGCATCACCCTGCCCGGTGGTTTCCGCCGCTCGTGGATGACGCCGCGCCTGGCCCGGGAGGTGGCGCGTGAGATCGTCCGCCGCCGGCCGCTGCAGGGGCCGGAGGACCTCTGGGAGCGGGTCCTGGTGCCCCTGCAGGCCGCCGGTGTCCTGAACGGCATCCAGGCCCGGGCCATCTTCCTGAACAGCATCGACCCGAACAGCGCCTGGCTGGCCCAGAGCACCATGCCCTTCACCTACCGCAGCGGGGACCGCTACCTGCAGCGGGTCGAGGCAGCGGTACGTTCGCGGCTGGGCAGCACCTTGTCCCGCGCGGGGGCGCTGGCCGAGCACCGGGTGGCGCCGGAACTGCCCCTGCTGCGGCTGGCCGAGAGCCAGGAGGACTGGGAGGTCCTGGCGCGCTACGGCCGCGGCTTCCACGGCACCCTGAGCCTGCCCTGGAACCTCGGCAGCTTCGGCGGCCACCACACCGGCGTCGAGACCGCCCTGGCCCTGCGCACCGGCATCGCGATCCGTGCCGGCATCGCCCGTCCGGCCGGTCCCGAGCGTGCCAGCGAGGGCCAGGTCATGCCGGAGTTTGCCCGCGAACCGGACCTCACCGGGCCGAACAGCCGCGGCTTCACCGAGCACTTCGACTTCGAACCGAGGCCGGAGGGCTGGGACGTGAGAGAGCAGGGCCCCTGGATCCGGCCTCTCGCCGGCCCCGACTCCTGGGGCATCGCCGACGTGGAGGCGTTCAGCAGTCACAACCCGGTCTCCATCCAGGGCTGGTTCCGGGCCCAGGCCGGCTTCCAGAACGCCGCCCTCTTCGATCTCGCCGGCCTGGACGCCTTCCGCGGCCGTCTGTCCCTCGCTTTCGAGCAGGGACAGCTGGTTCTGCGCCTGTGGGGCAACGCCGGTGACGACCCCGCCGATGAGGACGGTCTCGATCAGGCCATCACCCTGCGCGTGGATCCGGCAGAGTATTCCTTCCAGGACCGCTGGTTCCACGCCGGCGCGCTCCTGCGGGCCGAGTCCTTTGGCGGCGTCCAGCTCCTGGTGGACGGGGTCCCGCGCGGCAAGACCGACGGTTTCACCTGGCTGACCCAGGCGGTGCCGGCCTGGGTGCCCGGGAATCCCGACGGGGAGCTGCGAGTCGAATCCACGGCAGGGTTTCCCGCACGCGGCGTCCTCCTGGTGGGCGAGGAGGTAATGGAGTACTCCTCCAAGACCGCGACCTCCTTTGTCCTGGAACGCGTGGCCGGCGCCGACGGCTACCTGGGGGGACGGGCCGCCCGCGAGCCGAACGACCTGGAGGCGGCCGCCCTGGATACCGAGCACCCTTCGGGAGCCGGAGTGCGTCTCTACGGCTACTCCGCGCCCCTGGCCTCGGACATCCCGCCGGGCGGCGGCACCCTCAGCGGCAACCTCGGCCCCTGGTCCATCGCCGTTGCCGTCCAGGGACCCGAGGTCATCCAGGCGCGGGCCCTGGACGGCCAGACCTTCGAGGTCGGAGACGGCATTCCCTGCAGCTATGTCGGGCCGGTGGAGCTGGCCGCCGCCGTGGCCGAGGATCCCTACTACGCGGAAGCCTTCCAGGACAACGGCGGCTACGCGCTGCTCTTCCAGCCGCGCATCAACTGGTTCGACACCGAGGGCTGCCCGATCGGCGGCTTGGAGATCATCCGCTACGGCAGGCGCAGCGGCACCACCCTGGAGATCCTGGAGCGCGGCATCGATTCCGACAACGTCCGCAACGGCTACCCGGACTGGAACGGCGCGCCCTCGAGTTTCGTGACCGAGTGGCGGCCGTACATCGTCTGGGCCAACGGAACGCCCCTGGCCGAGGACCCGTCCATGCGCGTGTTCCTGATTCCCATCTCGGTGGGGGGCAACGGCGTGGACGACGTGCGCTACCTGCCGGCTCTGGACCGCTCGGAGTTCGTCCAGATCACCACCGACGGCGACAGCGGCCTCACCGAGTGGGTGCGCTACGACCGGATCCTCCAGGGCCACTTCCTGCGTGACGACGGCGGTGCCATCCGTTCCCTGATCAATGCCATGGGCCTGGTCGAGGAGCAGGGCCTGGACGAGTTCCTGACTCCGCCGGACCGGGGGGGCGGGCCGCGGCACTCGGTCCTGCGGCCGCCGGCGGTCCTGCCCCTGCAGGAACCCGGCGGCACCGAGATCACCAAGCAGTTCGTGCGCACCATCGGCCAGCCGGTCGAGGATCGCAACCCGGGCCTCGAGTTCATCGCCGACGCCTTCCAGTTCCGCGGCGTCATGAACACTTTCGACCACGCGCAGACCGCGGGGGCGCGCTTCGTGCCCGTGTTCCACACCGCCCGGGCCTTTGGCGCCTTCGGCGGCTACCCGGGCCGCAAGGACCGGGTGGCTGTCCTGGTTCCGGGGGAGACCGGCGCCCCGGCCTGGTACACGGTGGAGTGGGCGGCGGTCGAGCGCCAGGACGGGCGTCTCTCCGCCACCCACACCTATGTCGCCTTCCAGGAGACCCCGGGCCAGCCTTTCGTCGGCAACGCGAATCCCGACGTCCTGCAGAACGGCAACGACGTGCGCACCATGGTGCGCCTCGTCAAGTTTCCCTCCGGCGAGCGGCCCATGGGCATGGACCGGCTGGCCATGGGCGGGGACGTCGCCGGCCTGCTGCCGCCCTGGCCCGGTTTCGTGGACGAATTCGGGGTGCACAATCCCGGCGGCATGGGCAGCTTCAGCAACCAGACCGCCCGCGGCCGCTTCATCCTCGACGCGGACCTGAGCGAGAGCGAGCAGAACGTCTTCCGCCTCAAC
>JALUUN010000649.1 GCA_027021325.1 Planctomycetota bacterium | reverse complement strand
CCCCACCGTCCGGTCCAGGAGACCGCTGACCGCCAGGAGGGCGTCACGCAGGGGCTCGGCCTCCAGGCGCTTGCGGTTCATGCGCCAGAGCAGGCGGTTCTCCGGATCCAAGCGGCCGGCCTCCTCGTTCCAGTCCGTCCCCATGCGGTAGGCCGAACTCAGGACGAGGGCCCGGACCAGACGCTTCACGGACCAGCCCTCACGCTGGAAGCGCCGCGCCAGGTGGTCGAGGAGTTCGGGGTGGGTCGGCGCCTCGCCGCGGGTGCCGAAGTTCGAGGGAGTGCGGACGATCCCCTGGCCGAAGAGCCAGGTCCAGATCCGGTTCACCATCACCCGGGAGGTGAGGGGGTTCTCCGGATGGGTGATCCAGCGCGCCAGGGCGAGGCGGCCGCTGGTGTCGTCCTCCACCAGCCGGCCGGGCACGAGATGGTCGAGGAGGGTCAGGAAGCCGCGCGGAACGGGCTCCTCGGCGAGGCGCAGGTGGCTGCCGCGGATGTGGACCGGCAGGTCCCGGATCTCGGCAGCCTCCTCGACGCAGAGAACCGAGGGGAAGGGCGGCGGCTTCTCCTTGCGGTGCGCCTCCAGGGCGGTCTCGAGCTCCCGCAGGCGGCCGGCCTCGGCCTCGGGCAGGAGCTCGAGCTCCTGGTCTCCAGGCAGTTCGAAGGGCGAGCGGGGGCCGTGGAAGAGGGCGAGGAGGGACGCGTCCTCCGGGCTCTCCGGCTCCGCCGGCTCCTTCTCTTCCGCTCCCGCGGACCAGGCGCGCTCGACGCCGCGCAGGACCGCGGCAAGACGCGAGGCGGCCTCGCGCAGACTCTCCGGCGGCAGGCCCTCGAGGAGGGCACGCAGGCGGGCGGGGATCCCGGTCTCGCCGGCCTCGACCCGCTCGCGCAGGGCGGCGGTGGCGGCGGCCAGGGATCCGGCGCCCTCGCCGGCCCGGACCCAGGCGAACCAGACCCGGAAGCGCGGATCGTCCTCGCGCTCCATGCGGTCCAGGAAGGCGGCCCAGCGCCGCAGGACCGGTTCCGGCAGCCCCTCGGCCCAGGGGGAGACCCGCGGCCATTCCGGTACGGCTTCCGGCCCGTCCAGGGGGATCAGGAGGAGCTGGTCCAGGTGCGGCACCGCCCCCTCCCGCTCCAGACGCAGGACATTGCGACCCGGCCGCAGATCCAGGTCGGCCACCTCCCGCCAGCGCTGGCCGGCGGGCTTGAAGTCGCCGGTCGGCTCCGCGAGGACCTCCGTGGCGATCTCCTGGCCGTCGAGGAGCAGGCGCATGCCGCGCCTCTCGGCGGAGGCGTAACGCACCCAGAGGCGGAAGCGGCCCGGGCGCTTGCGGCTCAGGTCCCACTCCGCGAACTGGGTGCCCGGCTCCCGGGTGTGGAGGACGGTGACACCATCACCGCCCCACTGCCTGGAGTCGGCGTTGAGATTGGTACGGCTCGCGGCCTCGGCCTCGAGGAAGAGAGCAGAGCGCGCCGCCGCCGTCCCGGCCAGGAGCCAGCGGTCCACCTCGCTGCGCCAGCGACCCCCCAGGGCGGCCTCGGCGGCCGCCCGCGCCGCCGCCAGGTCACCGCTGAGGCGCTCTTCCTCGGCCTTCCAGGCCGCCATGCGCTCGCGCTCGGCGGCGGTCGGCACCTCCCGCTCCCGCCACTTGGAGACGAAGCCCAGGTCCTGCATGGTCGAGGTCGAGCGGAAGACCCCGGCCAGGGCGTAGTAGTCGGTCGTGGGAACCGGGTCGAACTTGTGGTCGTGGCAGCGGGCACAGCCGACGGTCAGGCCCAGGAAAGCCCGCGAGGTGACGTCGATCTGCTCGTCCACGATGTCCATGACGAGCTTCTCCTTGTCCTGCTCGGCGAGCATCTTCGGGCCCAGGACGAGGAATCCGGTCGCCGTCCAGCGCTCGATCTGCTCCTGCTCAGCGGCGGCCGGCGGCAGGAGGTCGCCGGCGAGCTGCAGGGTCACGAACTCGTCGTAGGGCAGGTCCTCCTGGAAGGCACGCACCACCCAGTCGCGGTAGCGCCAGGCGTTGCCCAGGGCGAGGTTCTCGTCCAGGCCGTTGCTGTCGGCATAGCGGGCGAGGTCCAGCCAGTGCCGGGCCATGCGCTCGCCGAAGGCCGGACCGCTGAGGAGCCGGTCCACGACCCGGGCGTAGGCGTCCTCGGAGTCGTCGGCGAGGAAGGTCTCGATCTCCTCCGGCGTCGGCGGCAGCCCGGTCAGGTCGAAGCTCACGCGCCGCAGCCAGGTGCGCCGGTCCGCCTCGGGCGCGGGCCGGAGGCCGCGGGCCTCGAGGCCGGCCAGGATGAAGCGGTCGAGAGGGGCGCGGATCCAGGCCTCGTCCGCCACCTCCGGTGGTTCGGGGTCAGCGATTGCCTGGAAGGCCCAGTGCCGGCGGGCAGCCTCCCAGTCCAGGGAGGCGGCCTCGGCCACGGCCGCCGCCTCCTCCTCTTCCCGCGGGTCGGGCGCTCCCATGCGCACCCAGGAAGTGAGGATCTCGAGGGCCTCGTCGGGCAGCCGGCCCTGGGGCGGCATCTCCAGGTCCTCCTCGACATAGCGCACCGCCCGGATCAGAAGACTGGCCTCCGGGTCGCCCGGGACCAGGGCCGGCCCGTGGTCGCCGCCCCGCTCCCAGCCGGCCCGGCTGTCCAGGCGCAGGCCGCCCCGCAGGCGGCGGGCCTCGCTGCTGTGGCAGGAATAGCAGTGCTCGGCCAGCAGCGGCCGGACCTTCTCCTCGAAGAAGCGGTGGCCCGCCTCGGTGGCGCTGTCCGTCTGGGCGGGCAGGAGGCCGGGGAAGGCGAAGAGGAGCAGCCCGGGGAGGAGCCGCCGCAGTCCGGGGCGGGCTTTCATGGATGCAACCGGGGGATCACCCATGCGATTCTAGTCCGCAGGAGTGGCCCTGGAGGCCCAGTCTAGCCGGATTCGGGCCGCCGCTAGGATCCCGCCCATGCCCTGGCCTCTCCTCCTCGCCCTTCTCGCGGCTCCCCAGGATCCCGGCGGACCCGTCTGGCGGCCCCTGCTCCGGTCCGGGAGCCTGGAGGGCTGGGAGATCCTGGGGCCGGCGGAGTTCCGCTTCCTGGAGGACGGCGCGCTCGAGGGCCGCAACGACACCGGCCGTAACGCCTTCCTGAGCACCCGGGAGGAGTTCGGGGACTTCGTCCTGGAGCTGGAGGTCCTCCCCTTCCCCGGGACCAACGCCGGCATCCAGGTCCGGAGCCACCCGGTTCCCGGTGGCGATCACCTGCAGGGCTACCAGATCGAGGTGGACACCTCCGAGCGCTCCTGGTCGGGCGGGCTCTACGACGAGGTGCGCCGGGGCTGGCTCCAGCCTCTGCAGGGGGAGGCCTTCGCCACGGCCCGCAAGGCCCTGCAGCCCGGAGCGTGGAATCGCTTCCGCATCGAGTGCGACGGCCTGCGCATCCGCTCCTGGGTGAACGGTGTGGCCTGCGCCGACTGGGTGGATCCCCTGGACTTGAGCGGGCACATCGGCCTCCAGGTCCACGGCGGACGCGGCCAGCGGGTGCGCTATCGGGAGGTCCGGATCCTGGACCGCGGCCTTCGTTCCTGGGAGCCGCTCTGGAACGGCCGGGATCTCCAGGGCTGGGAGCCGCGGGGCGGCGGCCGCTGGAGCGTCGAGGACGGCGTCCTCGTCGGCCGCCACGAGGCGGGCGACCCCGAGCACGGCATCCTCCTGGCCGCGGGCGAGTACGGCGACTTCAGCCTGCGCGCCGAGTTCCAGGCGGTGCGCGGCAACAGCGGCCTCTACTTTCGCTGCGAACCGGTGGAGGATCCGGTTCGGGTGCACGGCTTCCAGGCTGAGATCGACCCCGAGCGCAAGGTGGCCGGCCTCTACGAGACCGGTGGGCGTGGCTGGGTCGCCGAGCCGGATCCCCGACTCCTGGGCCGGGCCTTCCGGCCCGGGGACTGGAACGTCCTCCACGTCACGGCCCTGGGCCGGCGCCTCGTGACGCACCTCAACGGGCATCTCGTCAGCCTCCTGCCGGAGGATCCGGGACGGCTGCGCGGGCGGATCGGCCTTCAGGTCCACGGCGGCCAGGACGTGGAAGTGCGCTTCCGCGCCCTCCAGATCCTGGGTCCGCCCCGGCCGCGCCAGGAAGCGCAAGGAGAGGACTGAGGCATGGAGCACGTGGACGTCGTCATCGTCGGCGGGGGCATCGTCGGCCTCGCCACCGCCTGGCGCCTGCTCCAGGCCCGGCCCGGCCTGCGCCTGGTCCTGTGCGAGAAGGAGCCGGACTTCGGGCGCCACCAGACCGGCAACAACTCGGGAGTCCTGCACTCGGGCATCTACTACAAGCCGGGCTCCCTGAAGGCCGTGAACTGCCGCGAGGGCAAGGCCGAGATGGAGGCCTTCTGCGAGGAGGAGGGCATCCCCTATGAGATCTGCGGCAAGGTGATCGTCGCCGTCGAGGAACGCGAACTTCCGGCCCTGGAGGAGATCCTGCGCCGCGGACAGGCGAACGGCGTGCGCTGCGAGCGCATCGGCCCGGAACGCCTGCGCGAGCTCGAACCCCACGCCCGGGGCGTCGCCGCCCTTCACGTGCCCGAGGCCGGAATCGTGGACTACAAGGCGGTCTGCCGGCGCCTTGTCGAGCGCGTGCGCGAGGCCGGCGGGGAGCTGCGGACCCGCTCGCGCGTTTTCTCCCTGGAGAGGCGGCCGCGCTCGGTGGTCCTCGAGACCGCCTCCGGCGACCTCGAGGCCGGCCTCGTGGTCCAGTGCGCGGGGCTCCAGAGCGACCGCATGGCGAAGGCGAGCGGCGTCGAACCGCCGGCGCGCATCGTCCCCTTCCGCGGCGAGTACTACGAGCTCGTGCCCGAGGCGCAGCACCTGTGCCGGAACCTCATCTACCCGGTGCCGGATCCGGCCTTCCCCTTCCTCGGCGTGCATTTCACGCGCATGATCCAGGGCGGAGTGGAATGCGGCCCCAACGCGGTCCTGGCCTTCGCCCGTGAGGGCTACACGCGCACCCGGGTGGATGCCGCCGACATGATCGAGACTCTGACCTGGCCGGGCTTTCACCGCCTCGTCGCCCGCCACTGGCGCACCGGCTGCGGCGAGATGTGGCGCAGCCTCTCGAAACGCGCCTTCGTGCGGGCCCTGCAGCGCCTGATCCCCGAACTTCGGGTCGAGCACGTGCGCCCCGCGCCCGCCGGGGTCCGCGCCCAGGCCCTGCGCGCCGACGGCGGCATGGTGGACGACTTCCTGATCCTCGAGGACGAGCAGGTGGTGAACGTCTGCAACGCCCCCTCGCCCGCGGCGACCAGTTCCCTGCGCATCGGGCGGACGATCACGGAGCGCGTCCTGCCGCGGCTTTGAATCTGGCCCCGACGGCTGGATCACGATCCGGCGCGGAACGGTAACCCGCGGCCTCCGAGGCCGTCTCCTCC
>JALUUN010000648.1 GCA_027021325.1 Planctomycetota bacterium | reverse complement strand
CGGGCGGCGTCCGGATCCGCCGGACCGTCGGCCACGAGGACCTGATGCCGACCTTCCTGCATGCCGCCGGCCTGGAGGTGCCCGAGAACCTGCGCGGTCTGGACCTCCTTGGAGAAGGACCGGAGTCCCTGCCGCCGGCGCGCCCCATCTACCTCGAGTCCTGGCAGGAGCGCCACAACGACCGGGGTCTGGAGCTCCGCCGCGGGCTGCGTGACACCGACTGGAAGCTGGTCCGCGAGATGGACGGCCCGGTCTTCCTCTGGCGCTTCCGCGAGAACGAGCAGGAGAACCTGGTGGAGCGCTTCCCCGAACAGCGTGCACGCCTGGAGCAGGCCCTGGAGGAACTCCTGGCCTCGATTCCGGACGCCGGAGACACGAGCCGAAGGGACCTGTCGGGCGCCGAACTCCAGGCCCTGGACCAGCTCGGCTACGGCGGCGGGAATCCCTAGACCGGCGCCCGGGGCGTGGGCTCCGGCGAAGGCAGATCCCGGGCCTCGCGCAGAGCCAGAGCTACGAGCCGCCGGCAGAGGCGGGCCGGCGGAACGCCGCAGTGCTCCATCAGCCGCGGATACATGCTGATCCTGGTGAAGCCGGGGAGGGTGTTCACCTCGTTCAAGGCCGGACGCCCCCGGTCCCGGTCGAGGAAGAAATCCACGCGCGCCAGACCACGCAGCCGCAGGGCGCGGAAGGCCCGCCAGGCGAGTTCCTGCAGGTGCTCGACCATCCGCGGCGGCAGGTCCGGGGCGGGCACGCGCAACTCGGCGCTGTCCTCCTCGTACTTGGCACGGTAGTCGTACCAGTCCCGGGGGACGATCTCGCCGGGGGGCGAGACCAGGGGAGGTTCCCCGTCGAGGATCGCGATCTCGAGCTCGCGCACGCGCAGGGCCGGTTCCACCAGAGCCCGGGGCCCGAAGCCGAGGGCGTCCTCGAGGCCAGCGCGCAGTTCCCCTTCGTCGGTGCAGCGGTGGATGCCGACGGAACTTCCCAGGGCAGCGGGCTTCACGAAGGCCGGCAGCCCGCGCTCCTGGAGGACGCGCCGAAGCACCGCCCCGGGATCCCGCCTCCACTCCCGGCGCGAGACCTCGGAGCCGTTCACGACCGGGATCGAGGCGTCCCGGAAGACGCGCTTGCTGACCACCTTGTCCATGGCCAGGGCGCTCCCCAGACTGCCGCTGCCGACGAAGGGGAGGCCCAGGGTCTCCAGGTAGCCCTGCAGGCTTCCGTCCTCCCCCCCGGGTCCATGGACCAGGGGAAAGACGCAGTCCGTCTCCTCGGGGAGGCGCGGCGGGCCGCCGGGGCCCTCGGGGGCATGGCCCTCCAGAAGGCGGCGGGCATCCTCGCCGAGATGCCAGGCGCCGTCCCGGGCGATGCCGACGGGATGGAGGACGAAGTCCTCCCCCTCCAGGTGCGCCAGGACATGGCGGGCGGAGACCAGCGAGACCGGATGCTCCGGCGAACGGCCCCCGAAGACCACCGCCAGGTGGATCGGTTCCCCTCGGCCCATGGGCGGAGTGTAGCGGCCGAAGCCTCTCCCCCGAACCGTGAACCCTCCGGGGCGTATGCTCTGGGGATCCCATGGGCCCGCTGACCCTGGTCCTCCTCCTGCCGCAGGCCGTTCCTCCGGACCTTTCGGATCCCCTGACACCGGGCCGCGGGAATCCGAGCCTGAATGTCCTGCGCTACGAGCTGGAGCTCGAGCTCGACCCGCCGGAGCCGCGTCTGGAGGCCGGCCGCGCCCGGCTGGAGGCCGAAGACGGCGCCTTCGCGCCCTGCCTGGTGGAGGTGCGCCTCCTCGGCCCCGCCGGCGAGCGCCGGGATCTCCGCCTCCGCTGGGAGGAACCCCGCCAGGAGTGGCCCCTGGAGCTGCCCTTCCGACCCGTGGAGGCGCTCCTCGACCCCGACGGCATCCTGCCCCGCGGCCGGGGATGAAGCCCGCCCGCCTCCTCGCCGGGCTCCTGCCCGCCCTGGTCGCCCTCGGCCTCTTCCTGCCGGTCCTCGAGGGAGGCTTCGTCTACGACGACGAACCCCTGATCCGCGACCACGCCTTCCTGCACCGCATCGAAGCGGTCTGGGAGGGCTTCGCCCATCCCTTCTGGGAGACGGTCGGGGAACTGCGCACGGAGAAGGGCTACTACCGGCCGCTGGCGACGGCGGTCTTCGCCCTCCTGTGGCAGGCCGGCGGCGGCGGGCCCTGGGTCTTCCACCTCGCCTCGCTCCTCCTGTACGCCCTGATCGCAGCCCTGGTGGCGCGCACCGCCCTGTGCCTGGGCTGGTCGCCCTGGGCAGCCGCCGCGGCGGGGCTCGCGTTCGCGGTCCACGGCGCCCACGTCGAGCCCGTGGCCTGGATCTCGGCCCTGCCCTACCTCCTGGCCGCCCTCTTCAGCCTGCAGGCGCTGACCGCCGCCTGGGAGGGCCGCGGCCGCGCTGCAGCCGCCTGGCTCCTGCCCGCTCTCCTCAGCCACGAGGCCTCCTTCGGCCCGGCTCTCCTCGCGGCCGCGCTCCTGGTCCGGGGGCCGGCACGGGCCTCGGGCTGGAGGGAGCGCAGCCACGGACCCGGTGCGCGGCTCCTGCCCCTCGCCGCCGTCCTGGGCGTGGTCTGGGCCGCCCGGGCCCTGGTCTTCGGCAGCCCCGCAGCGGGCTTCGGCCTGGCGAACGACATGTACGCCCACCTGGAGGCGCGCTTCGCCTTCGGCGCCCTGGATCGGGCGGCCCTGTCCCTGGCCCTGGTCACCCGCTACCTCGCCTTCCTCCTGTGGCCGGCGCCCCACGCCCACTTCCGGCCGCTCCGGGTGGACCAGGGCTTCGCCGAGCTCCTGCCGGAAGCGGCGGCGGGCGCCGTCTTCCTCGCCGGCGGCGCCTTCCTCTGGTGGCGTGTGCGCCGGCCGGAGGGTCTCGTCCGCCTCCCCCTGGGCCTCCTCCTCGCCGGCCTCCTGCCGGTCCTGAACCTCCGGGGGATCGGCCTCTTCCCCTTCGAAGAGCGCTTCACCCTCCTCCCCTCCCTGGGCTTTGCCCTCCTCGCCGGCGGTCTCCTCTTCGGAACCTCTCCGGAGCCGTCGCCGCGGCGGCGCCTGGCCGGAGGCCTGGCGGCGGTCCTCGCCGCCGTCCCCCATGCCTTGAACGTGCGCCGCACGATCCCGGTGTGGAGGGACAACCCCACCTTCTACGCCTGGGCCGTGGAGCAGTCCCCCGAGAGCGTCTCGGCCTGGATCTACCTCGCCAACGAGAAAGTGCGCGAGGCGCAGGAGCTCCCGCCTGGAGACCCGGAACGAGCGCGCCTCGTTCAGGAGATCCTCGCCGCCTTCGAGCGGACGCTGCAGATCGATCGCCACCGCTGGTACATCTCGGGCCTCGAGAACGAGCGGCGTCACGCCCTTCAGGGCAACGCCCTGCTCCTGGATCAGGACCTGTCGACGGCGGAGCTCTACTGGGACCGGGTGCTGCGGGAGTCGCCCGGGGAGCCCCATGCCCTGGCCGGCAAGGCCCAGGCCCTGGCGCAGCGAGCGGACCGGGCCCGCGAACAGGGCGAGCACGAGCGCGCCCGCGAACTCTACGAGCAGGCCATCCGGCTCTACCGCGCCGCCTGGCAGGCCGACGGCGAGCTCTCGGCAGCCCTCCACGGGCACGCCCTGTGCCTGTTGCGCCTGGCGCGGCCGGCGGAGGCCGCGCCGCTCCTCCAGCGGGCAGCAGCGCTGCGGCCGCGGGACTTCGAGATCCAGAGCACCCTGGCCCGGGCCCTGTCGGAACTCGGGCGCCACGAGGAGGCCCTCCGGACCTGCGCGAGACTCCTCGAGGGGAACCCCCTGGACCCCCGGGGCTGGGTTCTCCAGGGCGAGCTCCTGAACCGTCAGGCCGAGGAACGGGCCGCCCGTGGCGAGGCCCCCGAGGACCTCCGTCCTCTCCTGGAGGCCGCGCGGGACGCCTTCCGCAACGCCCTGGAGCTCGGGAGCCGCGACCCGGCGGCGCACTTCGGCCTCGGCTACTGCTACGACTTCCTGGGGCGGAAGGAGGACGCCGAACGGGAGTTCCGGCGGGCGATCGCGGCCGACCCCGCGCGCCTGGACTTCGCCCGAGCCCTGGCCCTCTTCCTGGCCCAGGCCGGGCGCATCACCGAGAGCCGCGAGGTCCTCGAGGACTGGCTCCGGGTGGCGCCCGCGGCCGACCCGCGCCGGGCCTCGGTCGAGGAACTGGCCTCCGGCCTGCGCCGGATCGAGGAGGAGGCCCGCCGGGACCGGGAGGAGGGCTCCCCTGCGGAGGGGGGGCCGGGGGATTAACCTGAGGCCGTGGCCGAGTCCCTGCGCCCCGGCATCCTGCTTCTGTCCTCGCCCCGTCTCCTCGACCCGAACTTCGAGGACACCGTGGTCCTGCTCTGCGCCCACGAGCCGGGCCAGGGCTCCCTGGGCCTGGTCCTGAACCGGCCGCTTCCGGACCTCCGCCTGGAGGACCTCCTGGGCCCGGATCAGCCCTTCGGCGAGGAGGCGCCGGCGGTCTGGTGGGGCGGGCCGGTGCGCCTGGAACAGCTGCACAGCCTCTGGGAAGCCCCGGGTGGCGAGGAGGAGGGCCTGGAGGTCCTGCCCGGGCTGCACTTCGGAGGTCCCCTGGAGCGTCTGGCGGCCCTGCGCCCCGAGGGGGCGCGGGTGCGCCTCTACCTGGGCTACTCCGGCTGGAGCGCCGGCCAGCTCGAGTCGGAGATGGAACAGGACGCCTGGCGGCTGCTGCCGGCGCGCAAGGCGGACGTCTTCGACGAGCGCCCCACCACCCTCTGGCAACGGCTCATCGCCCGGGTCGAACCGGGCCTCTCCTGGCTGGAGGAATGCCCCGAGGATCCGAGCGTCAACTGAAGCCCCGCCCATGCCCCCGCAGCTCGATTCCCTGGTTTCGCGCATCCTCGACGGAGGCCGGATCACCGCGGAGGAGGCCCTGCTCCTGCACGAGGAGGCCGACATCGCAACCCTCGGTTTCCTGGCCGACGAGATCCGCCAGCGCAAGCATCCCGAGCCGGTCGTCACCTACATCATCGACCGCAACCTGAACCCGACGAACGTCTGCATCACCGACTGCGGGTTCTGCGCCTTCTACGCCCGGCCCAACGACACCGAGAAGGCCTACGTCCTGGACCGCGAGACCATCCACCACAAGATCCGGGAAACCGTGGAGGTCGGCGGCGTCCAGATCCTGATGCAAGGCGGGCACCACCCTTACCTCAGGGTGGAGTGGTTCGAGGAGCTCCTCGCCGACATCAAGGAGCGCTGGCCGGGGCTGCACCTGCACTGCATGAGCCCGCCCGAGATCCACCACCTCTCCCGGATCTCGAAGATCCCGACCCGCGAGGTCCTGCAACGCCTGCAAGCGGCGGGCATGGACTCCATGCCCGGTGGCGGCGCCGAGATCCTCGTCGAGGAAGTTCG
>JALUUN010000647.1 GCA_027021325.1 Planctomycetota bacterium | reverse complement strand
GCCGTAGCGCTGGCGGCGGTCGTCGTCGGCCTGCACCCACTCCAGGAAGGCGGCCTCCTCCTGCTCCTTTCGCTCGACGACGCGGTTCTTCGCCAGGCCCCAGATCATGCCGCTCGCGTTCTTGCGCTGGTTCTCCAGGCTCTTGATGCGCGAGGCCGCTTGCAACTCGGCCTCGGGATTCCCGGCCACAGCGGCACGGAGGTCGTTGACGATCCCGGTGTAGAGTTCGAGGCGCGTCGGGTAGAACCAGCTCTCCTTCGCCGCCACGGCGATGGACGTGAGGTAGCGCCGAGTGCGGCCCGGATAGCCGAGGATCATGACAAAGTCGCCGGGCTCGACGCCCTCGGGAGCGAGCTCCAGCCAGCGCTCGGGCCGGTACGGGACGTTCTCCGGGCTGTAGGGCGCGGGCGAGCCGTCGGGGGCGGCGTAGGCACGGAACAGGGTGAAGTCGCCGGTGTGCCGCGGCCACATCCAGTTGTCGGTCTCCCCCCCGTAGGCGCCGACGCTCTCGGGAGGTGCGTAGACCAGGCGCACGTCCGGAAGCGTGGTTCGGTGGATGCGCCGCCACTCGCGGCCCTCGAAGAAGGGGACGACGATGGCGTCGCTCGACGGATCCAGCGAGGCCTCCTGTTCGAGCTCCCGGCGCTTGCGCTGCACCGCCTCCCAGCGCGCCGCCGGATCGTCACCGGCGGCCGCAGCGGCTTCCTGCATGACCGCGGTCACATCCTCCATCCGCCGCGGGATGCGCACGCGGTAACCCGGGGCCGGCAGTTCCTCCGCGAGACTGCCGGCGGTGAAGCCCTCGGCCAGGTAGTTGCGCTCGACCGTGCTGAGCTGGTTGAGAGCCCGGTAGCCGCAGTGGTGGTTCGTGGCGATGAGGCCCTGGGAGGAGATGAAGGAGGCGCTGCAGCCGTTGATGTCGATGGCCGCACTCAGGAGCCCCTTCTCGCCGTCCCAGAGGTCCTCCGGCCCGAGCTCGAGCCCGCGGCGGCGGAAGGCCTCGAAGTCCAGTCCACGGAGCTGCTCGGGAAGCCACTGGCCCTCGCCGGCCGCGGCGGGCGGCGTCGCGAGGAGCGCCAGGCCGCAGCCCAGGGAAAGAGCCAGGAGGAGAAGACGAAGAGGGAGTCGGGGGCGGCGCATGGCGATCGGGGAAGGCCGCGGGAGGATAGCGGCCGCGGCCGCGAGCCCGCGCCGCCGCCCTCAGAGCAGGGACAGAACGGCGATGGCCACGGTGACGGCGACGGCGGTCAGGCCGCCGCCGACACGCAGGAAGTCGCGGGTCGTGTAGCCGCCCGGCGTCTGCACCATGAGGTTGACCTGGTGGGCGAAGGGCACCAGGAAGGCGCAGGAGCAGCCGTAGGCCACGGCCAGGAGGGCGTCGTGGAGGTCGAGGCCGGCGACCTCGGCGAGGCGTGCCGCCACCGGCGAGAGGACGACCGCCGCAGCGGCGTTGCTCGAGGTGATGCTCACGGCGGCCGCCAGGAGGAACAAGCAGGAGAGGAGCGCCGGCCCACCGAAGGAACCGGCGGCACCCTGGAGCAGGTCGCCGGCGGCGGCCGCGACCCCGTGGCGCTCCAGGGCGACGCCGAGGGGCAGCGTGCCGACGACCAGGGCCAGGACCCGCCAGTCCATGGCCCGGCGCACCCCGGCGGGGCTCACGCAACCGGTGGCCGCCATGCCCAGGGCCGCCGCCAGGGCGCTCATGGCCAGGGGGATGCCGTTGGCGAGCGGCGGCAGGACGGCAAGCCCCAGGAAGAGGAGGGCCAGGGGGGCGCGGCTGGCGTCGAACTGCTCGTCCTGGCGCGTCAGGAGGAGGAGGTCCTCGCTCTCCCGGACCGCACGGATCCGGTCCACGGGGCCGGCCACGAGGAGGATGTCGCCGGTCTCCAGGGGGGTGGCCGTCACCTTCTCGCGCCGGGTCTCGCCGCCCCGCCAGAGGGCCAGGACCGAGAGGCCATAGCGCCCGCGGAAGTCGGCCTCCTCCAGGGTCCGGCCGGCGAGGAGGCTGCGCGGCGTGACCGCGACCTCGGCCAGGCTCACGCCGTACTCCAGGACCCGCTCCACATGCTCGGCTCCCGGCAGGCCGAGGCGGGTCCGCTCCTCCTCGGCGAGGCGGACCACGGCCTCCGGAGGGCCTTCGACGTAGAGATCGTCGCCACGCATGAGCACCAGCCCGGGCGTGGGCTTGAGGAAGCGGTTGCCGAGAGCCGTGGGCCGGACGACCAGGAGCACGGTCAGCCCGTAGCGCTCGCCCAGGGCCGCCTCACGCAGGCTCTGCCCGCGCAGGCGAGAGGAGCGGCCGACACGCAGGCGCGTGAGGCTCTGGTCGAGCTCGTAGAGAGGGACGAGGTGCTCCGGGCGGCGGGCGCCGCCGCCTTCCTCGCGGCGGCCCGAGGGCAGCCCGCGCCGTCCCAGGAGGACCAGGAAGAGGATCCCGGCCAGGGCCACGGGCAGGCCGCCGACGGCGAAGTCGAAGACCCCGAAGCCGCGTCCGGTGGCGCGCTGCAAGTACTCCGAGACCAGAAGGTTGGGGACCGTCCCGACCTGGGTGACCATGCCGCCCAGGGTGGCGGAGAAGGCCAGGGGCATGAGCAGCCGGGGCGCCGGAACGCCCTGGCGGCGGCCGAGGTGGAGGACGGCAGGCAGCAGGACGGCCACGACCGCGGCGTTCATCATGAAGGCCGAAAGGGAGGCGGCGGCGAGACAGACCACCGCCACGAGCCGGCCCTCGCTGCCGCCGCCCAGGCGGGCCATGCCACGGGAGAGGAGGGCCGCCACGCCGCTCTCCTGGAGGCCGGCGCCGAGGACGAAGACCGAGGCCAGGGCGACGACGGCGTGGCTGCCGAAGCCGCGCAGGGCCACCTCGGCCTCGGGGACCGTCCGCGTGGCATAGAGGACCACGGGGATGCCCAGGGCCACGTACTCCAGACGCAGCCACCGCGTCAGGAAGAGGACGGCGGCGGCCAGGAGCGTCCCGAGGGCGATCCAGCCGTGAAGGCTCATGGGCCGCCCAGGCTAGCGGGCGGAGGCGGCCGGAAACAGGGGGCCGCCGCCCGGGCCGGTCTCAGCCGCCACCGAAGCGGACCTCGCGGCCGTCGGGCAGGCGCACGCGGATGTCGTGCTTCGCCAGATGCTCTTCCTGCCAGGCCTGCACCGCCTCGTCTCGCCGCCGCGCCCGCAGCAGCCCCTCGATGCGCGGCCGCAGCTGCTCCAGCGAGGGAAAGCCGAACTCGGGGTGCTCGCCCTTCTCGGCCCGGTAGTCCTCGTAGAAGGCCCGGATCTCCTCCTCGGTGACCGGCGGCCCCTCCTCGGCCAGGAGGTCCATCATCCGTTCGATGCGGATCCGCGCCTCCAGGTGGCGCAGGACCTCGTCTTCCCCCCAGCGGTCCACCAGGGCCTTCCAGGTGGTCAGGAAGGCGCGCTCCAGCTCCTCGCGCCGCGCCTGGACCACCGCCGGATCGAGTTCGGGCCAGCGTGCGGTGGCCTCGCTCAGGAGGGCCAGGTCGCGGGCGAAGGGCCGGAACAGCGCCTGCGGGTCCGCGAAGAAAGCCTCGGCGGTCGCCTCCTCCGGCTGCTCCCGGGAGAAGCAGAAGCGCTGCCACTCCTTTTCCAGGAAGCTCTCGACGTGGATCCTCGGAACCTGGACGCCGTCGGCCTCGACCTCCACCGGCCCGGGAACGGGGGGAAGCTCCCAGAGGGCGCCGGAGGCCGGTGCCTGCTCCGCGGCTTCAGGCGGCGCCGGACCGGTCTCTCCCGGGTCCGCCGGCACCGCCGCCGCAGGCGAAGACGGGGCGGCTTCGTCGCCGGCGCCGCAGGCGGCGGCGAGAAAGAGGAGGACAGGGAGGGGAAGGGCGCGCATCGGATGAAGAAACGGGCGGGAGGCGCTGCCGCCTCCCGCCCGCGGGGAACCGGCGGGGATCAGTAGCGGTTCGACTGGGCCTGCATGGTGCTGAAGTGGTTCTGGCCCGAGCAGCCTTCCTGGTAGTTGTGGAAGTTGCCGAAGGCCCCCACATCGAGGAAGGACTGCATGATGCAGTTGTTGTCGCAGCAGTGGAAGAGGGTGTAGTTGTGCCCCGCTTCGTGCTGCATGATCTCGGCCTCGAAGCTGAAGTACTTCGTCGTGAGCTGCCGCGGCAGGCCGATGTAGCCGACGCCGATGGCGCCGCCGAAGTTGCTCTGGGCGGTCAGGGCGATCATCATGTCCTGGCCGTTGAGGCCGCCGCACTCGTTGTAGGCCTCGTCCAGGAGCTGGTCGATGGCACCATTGTCCTGGCTGTCCCAGGCGCAGCCGGAGCTCGGCACGAAGTCGATCCCGAACTGGCTCTGCAGGGCGTCGTCGCAGCGCTCGACCTCGCCGACCACGTGGATGCGGATGTCGCGGGTGGTCGCGAACTGGCCGCGGTACTCCTCGTCCACCGGATGGTGGGTGCGGACGGTGGCGCGCACGGTGGCACCGCCGCCGGGCACATGCTGCAGGCCGTTCAGAACCTCCTGCAGCCACAAGCTGTAGGCCAGTTCCTCGTCGGTGAGCTCGCGGTCGATCTGGAAGCGGTGGCCGTCGCGGTTGGTGAAGACCTCGTGGCCGAAGAGGGCGTCGAAGGTCGCGAAGTCGGCGTAGTCGTGGGGCGAGGGCAGCTCGTGGTAGACGTTGCCCTGGCTGTCGACGTAGGGGCCTCCACCGGGAGCGGCGAGGGCAAGGAGGATGCCGAAGGTCGTGATCATGGCTCCTTAGGGGGTCGTGCGAGGGAGACTCTGGAGGGGAGTCCAGGGGTGAGGGGAGCGGCCGGGTCGGGGCGGGGGCGCCGCCGGTTCCCGGACCGGCGCTCAGCCTAGGACCTTCCAGGCCCTTCCGGCCCGGCGCCCGCCGGCGAGCACCTTCCCATTCTGCCCGGAAATGACGTCCGGGCAAGCCCCGCCCGGGGTGGCGGCCGGGGCCGGAGACCCGGGCAGGACTAGGAAGGCGCTTCCGCCTCCGCCGGCAGCCGCACCACGACCTCCTCCGGCTGCACCTCCGGGTCGAAGGCCAGGGCCAGGAGGTGCCGCGCCACGAAGGGGATCGAGTTGAAGGCTCCGGCCTCCTTCAGCTCCAGGAAACGCCCGACCTCGGGGAACTCCTCCTCGGAGCAGGAGCGGATCCGCTCCTGCATGGCGGTGTCCACGACCCCGGGCGCCACCGCCCAGGCCCGCAGGCCGCTGCCGGCCTCCTCCAGCTGCAGGGCCTCGGTCAGGCGGTCCACCCCCGCCTTGCTCGCGCAGTAGGCGCTCCAGCCGGCGTAGCCATGCCAGGCGGCGCCGGAACTGATGTTGATGAGGACCCCGGGAGCGCAGACGCCGGCGCCGCGGCGGCGCAGGTGGCGGACATAGGCCTGGCTGCCGTGGAAGACCCCCAGGAGGTTGACCTCGAGGTT
>JALUUN010000646.1 GCA_027021325.1 Planctomycetota bacterium | reverse complement strand
TCGCCTAAGGACTTGCGGGCTTCCGGGGCCGCGCATGCCGGCCAGGCGACAGGTATCGACTTTGGCCCTTGCTCTGAAAGGGGTTGTGCAGGGAGTGATCCACTATTCCGGGCCAGATTCGACCGGGCCTCCGGCCGGGACGGCGGCCGTCCCGGGCCGGCCTCAGGAGGCGCCCCCTTCGAGTTCCCGCTCCTCTCCCTGCTCCCGGCCCGGCAGGGGCCGCGGCCGGTCGTCGAAGGAGAACTCCTCGCACAGCTCCTTGGCCTGAAGCAGGAGGGTGCGGCCGCGGGCGGTCCGAACCAGGACCTGGGCGCCGCCGTCGAGGACCTGGAGGATCCGGCAGGGACCACGGCGATCGGAGAGGATGCGGTCGCCGGGGTTCAGCCAGGGCAGGTCCTCGGGCTCGATCTCGAGCCCCTCGTCCCAGACGTCCGCGGGGTGGACCGGACCCACCAGGCCGAAGACGTCCGCGGGGCCCAGGCGCCAGCGCCGGCCGTCCTCCTTGCGCTTCCAGCGGGTGCCCGGGGGAAGGACCTGGACCTCCTCCCGCGGCTGCGGCGCTGGCCGGGGGGCCTCGACGGCGAGCTCGAAGAGATCCTCGCCCGAGGGGTCGCAGCCCGGGGCCGCTGCGGGGGCGGCGTCGGTGCGCAGGACCGGGGACGCCCCGCGCAGAACCGCCAGGAGATCCTCGGCGTACTCCTCGGGATCCTGGTCGGGGCGCAGCTCCACCTGCAGGGTGAAGCCCCGCGGTCCCCGCCAGGGAGCGCGCAGGATCAGGGACTCCGGCGGCGCCAGCTGCGGCGGCAGGAGCGGCAGGAGCTCGGCGCGGGTCAGGATCCCGGCCTCTTCCCACTGCCGCTCCAGGCGGGCCCGGGCGCGGCCGGTCCCGGCGTGGCGCCGGGCCCGGTCGAGGAAGGCCGTGAGCAGGGACTCCTCGACCGGCATCTCCTTCCGGCCCGCGGGCCCGGCCAGGACCAGCCGGGCGCCCCGGGGGCGGCGCCAGCGCATCCAGGGCATCTCCTTCAGCATAGGCGGCGGCGCAAGCCGCCCCAGGCGGCCCCGAGGAGGAGAAGCCCGGCCAGGGGCAGGAAGGCGGCGCGTTCCGTGGCCCGGGCCACGGTCTCGCGGTGCCGCAGGCGCGCCTCCACCCAGGCGAGGTGCTCCTCCACGGAAGGGCGGGCGGCGTGGCCGGCGCTGGCGGGGAGGGCCAGCCAGGCCCGGTAGTGGTCGCGAGCGGCGTCCAGGGTCGCGGGCCGCCGCGCCAGGCATTCGGCGCGGAGCCGCAGAACCTCCGGCCAGAGGCCGGGGTCGTCCTCGGGCGCCAGGGCCTCGAGGGCGGCCCGGGCGTCCTCGACCGCCCCGGCCTGCAGCCAGGCCCAGGCCAGAGTCAGGCTGCGGCGCACCCCCGGCGGATCGGCCAGGCGTTCCCGGCTCCAGCGCAGGAGGGCGGCGGCGTCGCCGGGCACGAAGCCCGGGTCCGCCGGCCCGGGCTCCTGGAGACCGGCGAGGGCTGCGAGAAGAAGGACGGCGGCGCTCACCGCCGCCCCCCCCACCAGGCCCGCGCCTGGTCCAGGGCCAGGGAACTCCGGTCGTCGCGAAGGATCTCCCCTCCCCCCTCCGGGGGCCCGTCCAGGACCTGGAGGGGCAGGCAGGCGCCACCCAGGGCGAGGGGCAGACCGGCGGGCAGGATCCCGGCCAGCTCCTCCTGCGGGGCCAGGGGGCGGTCCTTGCGGGCGAAGAGCAGGAGGTTGCGGCTGCCGGGCACCTGCTGCGCCCGCACCCGGCCGCCGAAGGCCCGGCCCAGACTCGCCCGCAGCTTCCGGAGCACCGGATCGCCGGAGGTCAGGCCGCCGGCCGAGCCCAGGTTCAGGGCCAGGACACCGCCGGGCCGCAGGCGCTCGCGGCACTCTTCGAAGAACTCCACCGTCGCCAGGTGCAGGGGGATCTCGAACTGCCGGGCGTAGGCGTCCAGGAACAGGAGGTCGAGGTCGCGGGGGGCGCCGCGCAGGGCGGTCCGGGCATCGAGGCCGGCGAGGATCCGGGTGCGCTCGCGCAGGCCCGGGGGCAGCGGCAGGAAACGCTCGCCCAGCTCGACGACCGCGGGGTCGAGTTCCACACCGGTCGCCCGCCACGGCCGCTCGCCCAGAGCCCGCGCCAGAGGGCCGAGGAGGCTTCCTGCGCCGAAGCCCAGGCACCAGACCTCCGTCGCGGCGCCCGCCTCGGGGGCACGTCCCGGTCCGGCCTCGCCGGCGTAGAAGAGAGCCAGGGCGAAGAGGTCGTAGTAGGCGCCGGTCCAGCGGGGTTCCTCGCCGAAGCCTGCCGGCCACAGGGACTGGAAGGAGTCGAGCCCCTCGTTCATCTGCAGGCGCCGCTCCACGATCTCTTCCCCGCGCCGGAACTCGAGGATCCGCAGGCGTCCGTAGGGAGTCTCCCGCACCGAGCCGGGCAGGACCCGGACCTCCAGGCCCTCGGCAGCCGGCAGGTTCGCCGCCGCGGCGCGGTCCGGCAGCAGGAGCGCGCCGAGACCGGGCAGAAAGAAGAGGAGCGCCGCTCCGCGCCGGCGCGGCCGCGCCAGGAGCAGGCCGGCCAGGGCCAGGGCGAGGGCCGTCCCGGCGAGGGTTGCCCGGACGCCCCAGGCCGGCAGGAACAGCCAGGTGCTGCCGAAGGTCCCGAGGAGGGAACCGAGGGTCCCTGCTGCGTAGAGCTGGCCGGCGGCGGCACCGGCACCGTGGGTACGGGAACGCTCCTGGACCAGAAGCGGAGAGACCATGGCCAGGAGCAGGACCGGCGGGGCGTAGAAGAGGAGCGCCCCGCCCAGGGATCCGCCGAGGAAGAGGCCCGCGGCCTGCTCCAGTTCGAGCTCCTCGGGAAGAACCCACTCGGCATAGAGCGGGAGCAGGGCCACGGCGAGCCCGAGGAGGCCGCCGCCGCCGAGGAGGAGCCAGCCGGCCAGGGCCGCCGGGCGCTCCGTCCGGCCCGCAGCCCGGCCTCCGAGCCAGCCGCCGAGGGCCAGGGCCAGGAGGACGACGCCGATCTGGTGGGTCCAGATGACGGAACTGGCTCCGAACCAGGCCGAGGCCAGGTGCACGCCCAGGATCTCCAGGACCAGGACGGCGAAGCCGGCAAGAAAGGCGGCCAGGAGGGTCAACCGGCTCCCTCCTCCCCGGCGGGCAGATCGAGGTCGCGCAGAATCGCGGGATAGAGGAGACGGCTGTCCAGGTCCAGGGCGAAGTTCTCCAGGAGGACCGCCGCCGAGCGTTCGGCGCGGAAGCGGCAGGAGAGCCCGTTCCGCACCAGGGTGAAGTCCCGGTCCAGATCCAGGAGACCATCCTGGAGGAAGAGGTGGACGCGCGACACCCGGCGCGCCTGGAGGTGGATGCGCCCGGCCTCGGGTTCGACCCGCGCCTGCAGCCAGGTGGGCGGCGGGCCCGTCGTCTCGGCCAGGCCCGACGGCTCGAAGAGGACCGCCTGCACCCAGTGGACGCGCCCTGCCCAGGGCAAGGCGAGGCGGCTTCCGAAGGCCCGGGGCAAGCGGCGCGGCTCCACCTCCCGCTGCCTGGCGGCGACCGCCTCCCAGTCCGCCCCGGCGGGGAGATCCAGGACCGGCACGGCGCCCTGCCGCAGGCCTTCCCCGCCGGCGGCGGCGGGGGCGCCGACCCGGACCAGGCTGGCGAAGAAGGACGGCAGGGCCTCGGCCAGGACGGCGGCCAGGGCGGCGGCCTCGGGACCGAGGGCGACGAGATGCACCCGGTCCCGGTCCACGGCCAGGCGGCGGAGGAGACGGCCCAGGGCCGGCAGCAGGAGGAAGCGGAAGTCCTCGTCCTCCGGGCCGCGGCCGAGGAGGGGCTCGAGATCGGGCCGCCACACGGCCTGCCGCCGGGGTCCGGCGCCGGGAAGCCCTTCCCCAGGGCCCAGGAGGAGGCTCAGGGGCAGACGCTCCTCCGCCGGACCCCGGGCCGGGAGCTCGAGCCATCCGGCCTCCTCGAAGCGCCGCCGCTCGGGGGCGGCGGCGGCGGGGAGGTCGGGCGCACGGACCTCCTCCAGGAGACGGCCCCAGGCCTCCAGGTCGGCGAGGGGCTCGGCCCCCGTGACGCGGCGCAGCGCGGCGACGGCCTCCTCGACGGCCTCCAGGGCGCGGGCCGCGGCCTCCCGGTCCCGGCCCTCCCGCGCCCGGTACCAGGCGCTCACCGGTTCCCGCAGCCGCTCCTGGAAGGGATCCGAGGAACGCCCCGGAAGAGCGCCCGCCGGGCCGGCCAGAGCCAGGGCGGCGGCGCCGCGCAGGCAGGCCCGGCGGCTCCAGGGCCGGCCCCTCATCCTCCCTCCCCCCGGGCCGTCAGGACCGCCAGGGCGTGGAGCCGGGGCCGGGCGTCCAGGGGCAGGGGGTCGGGGGCGCGGCCCTCGAGCCAAAGCAGGTTCTCGAGGAAGTTCGGATCCTCCGGGAAACGGCGCGCGGCCGCCGCGAGAACCCTGCGGCAGGCCTCCAGGCGGCCGCTCCCCCAGAGATGCAGGGCCCACTCCAGGGTCCAGGCCGGCCCGGCCTCCGCCGGCGGCGGCTCGGGTTCCATGCCGTGGCGCCGTTCGTAGAGGACGAGGTTGCCCCGGTCCCGGTCGGCACCCGTGGACGCCAGGAGGCGCCAGGCTTCGTGGACCCGCGAGGAGGAGCTTCCCTCCAGGCGGACCAGGACCGGAAAGAGGCGGCGCTGCCAGGCCGGATCCCGGGGCGCCGGGGAGGCCAGCAGGGTCTCCAGCACGCGCAGATCCCGCGTCTGGCGGGCGGCGGCCAGGGTCGGCGGCTCCTGGCCGGCGGCGAGGAGCGCAAGGCCCAGGAGGACCGCGCTCAGTCCAGCCAATGGACCTCCTCCTCGACGGTGTCGGCGGGGACGACCTCGCCCAGGGCGAAGGGATCGGCCCCGTAGCCACGCAGCCCCGTGAGGAACTCCCGGGTGGCGTCGCGGGCGACGACGAGGATCATGCCCACGCCCATGTTGAAGGCGCGCCAGGCCTCGTCGCGGGGCACCTGTCCGGCCTCGACCAGGGCCTCGAAGAGGGGCTGCCGCGGCACGACGCTGCGGCGGATGCGTGCCCGGTGGCCGTGGAGGACCCGCGGCAGGTTGCCGGGGATGCCGCCGCCGGTGATGTGGGCGAGGGCGTGGAGGCCGGGGTCCTTGAGGAAGGGTTCCAGGACCTCCAGGTAGCAGGCGTGGGGCTCCAGGAGGAGATCGGCGGCGCTCGCGCCTTCGACGCCGGGGAAGGGATCCTCCCAGGCCAGGCCCATGCGCTCCTCGACGATGCGTCGCGCCAGGGAATAGCCGTTCGTGTGCAGGCCGCGGCTCGGCAGGCCGATCAGCTGGTCGCCGGGACGCACGCGCCCGCCGTCGAGGAGGTGGGCGCGTTCGACGACGCCGACCAGGGTGCCGACGA
>JALUUN010000645.1 GCA_027021325.1 Planctomycetota bacterium | reverse complement strand
CGGGAGTTCCGGTTCGGGGTGCTGCCGGTTCCTCTTCTTGGGATCCGGGGCCCGGTCTTGCAAGCCCTGGCAAGGAGCGTGCCTGCCGCTACGGCAGGCCGCCGGCCCCGCGGCGGGCGCGCTCCTGCCGACGCAGGTCCCAGAGCCGGGCATAGCGCAGGGCCTCGTAGACCGCCGCCAGGACCGCGAGGACGAAGCCCGCAGCCCCGTCGCGGAAGCCGCCGCGCAGGACGTAGGCCTTGAAGAAACGGAACGGAGGGCTCCAGGCCAGGCGCAGGAGCGGCCAGCGCCGGCCCTCCCGGTGGAGGCTGCAGGCGGCGGCCTCGGTGTAGCGCACCATGCGCCGGACGTGGTCTCCCAGGTCCTCGTAGGGGTAGTGGAGGAGATCGCCCCGGAGCGTCCCCACCCGGCAGTCCCGGCAGTCCACGTGGTCGTGGGGGTCGCGGCCGGTGAAGCGGCTTCGGGACCGGCGGAAGAGCCGCACCTTGTGGTCCGGGTACCAGCCGCCGCCCCGGATCCACCGGCCCAGATGCCAGGCTCGCCGCGGCAGCCGGTAGGCGTCGCAGGGAGGCTCGCCGCCGGCGAAGAGCTCCTGGATCTCCCGGGCCAGCCCCGGGGAGACACGCTCGTCGGCGTCCAGGGAGAGCACCCAGTCGTGGCGGGCCAGGGCCAGGGCGGCGTTCTTCTGGGAAATCCAGCCGTCGAAGGGCCGCTCCTCCACCCGGGCGCCGCGTTCCCGGGCGATCTCCCGGGTCCGGTCCCGGGAACCCCCGTCCAGGACCACGACCTCGCCGGCGAAGGCCACGCTGTCCAGGGCCGCGGGCAGGTTCTTCTCCTCGTCCTGGGCGATGATGCAGACCGAGAGGGGAACCTTGTCCGCCGGGTCCATGACGGCACACTCTACCCGTCCCATGGAGCGCCAGCCCCTCTGCCCGGCCAGCGATCCGGAGTGGCCCGGCGGCCCCGGGCCGGCGCCGGAGGAGCTCGAGACCCTCGGTGCGGGCGCCGGGGGCCGCCTCTGGCAGCGCTGGCGGCGGCCGGGCCCCTGGGGCGCCAGCCTCTTCGTCAAGAACCTGGGGACGGGCCGCCGCGCCCGGCGCCGGGCCCGGCGCGAGTTCGGCGCTGCCCGCCGCCTGCGCGAGCGGGGCGCCCCCGCCCCCCGGCCCTGGGCGGTCCTGGAGACCGCGGCGGGCGTCCTCCTGGCCCTGGAGGATCTCGGCCCCGGCGCCGCCCTCGGCCGCGAGGAACTCCTCGCCGACCCGGCGCTCCTGGAGGCGGCCGGCGCCGCCCTCGGCCGCCTGCACCGGGCCGGCGCCGTGCACGGCGACTGCCATCGCGGCAACCTCCTCCGGGGCCCCGACGGCCCGGTCTTCGCGGACCTCGCCCGCCTGCGCTTTCCCTGGCGGCCGGACGAGTACGGCATGTGGCGGGATCTGGGCCACCTTCTGGCCTCCCTGGAACCGGTGCCCCCGCGTCCTCTGCTGGTCCTGGTCCGCGCCTGGCTCGGAGCCCTCCAGGGGGGCGCCCTGCCCGATCTGCGCCGCACCGGCGAGGCGGCGCGCCAGGCCCTGCTCCTGGCCGAGAGCCGCTTCCGCGCCCACCACCGCAATCTCGACCGCCGCGCCGCCCGCCGCGTCCGCCACGGCCGCCATCCCGCGGTCTTCCGCGAGCCGGAGCTCGTGGCCCTGCAGGCCTGGTTCGAGACCGCGGCGGAGCAGGGCGAGGTTCTCAAGGACAGCCCGAGCAGCCGGGTGATCCGCGTCCACCGGGACGGCCGGAGCTGGATCCTCAAGCACTACCGGCGCCGGCGGCCCCTGGACCCGCGCGACGCCCTCGGCCGCTCCAAGGCCCTGCGCAGCCTCCTGGCGGCCGAGGCCCTGCGGCGCCGGGGGCTCCCCGCCGCCCGGCCCCTGGCCGCCTGGTCGGCCCCCGGCCGCGGAAGCTTCCTGCTCCTGGAGGACCTGCCCCGGCACCGGCCCCTGCACGAGGCGGTCCTCCAGGTCTCCGGCGAGGAACGCCGCCGGCTCCTGGAGGAGGTCGCCTGCCTGGTGGCGCGCCTGCACCGCAGCGGGGTCGCCTACCGCGACCTGAAGCCGAGCAATCTTCTCGTGGACCTCCAGGCACCCGCCGGCGAGCGCCTGCGCCTTCTGGACCACGACCGCAACCGCTTCCGACGGCCGCCGGTCCGCCTCCGCCAGCGCGCCCGCGACCTCGCCGCCCTCCACGCCGGCCTGCCGCCCGAGGTCCGGGCCGCGGAGCGCCTGCGCGCCCTGCGCCGCTACGACCCCGGCCTGGGCATGCAGCCGGGCTGGAGCCTCGTCGTCCCTTCCATCCTCGAGGAGGCGGCGGCGCGCCGCCACCGCTGGGTGCCGCGGCGGCTCCTGGCCGGGGCCGGGGAGGCGGGGCGGTGAGCCGCCTGCGCGTGGGCCTCGACGTCTCGAGCGCCGCCCGGG
The DNA here is from genome assembly GCA_027021325.1 of Planctomycetota bacterium. GTDB lineage: Bacteria > Planctomycetota > UBA1135 > UBA1135 > UBA1135 > JALUUN01. Next base: position 2,977 of record JALUUN010000645.1, on the reverse strand, counting down.
CGCGGGGCCGCGGGATCGCCCGCTACGTCCGCAGCCTGGCCGCGGCCCTGGCCGCCCTGGAGGACGGGCCGGAGGCGGTCCTCTTCCTGCGCAACCGCCACTTCCTGCGGCGCGGTCACCTGCGCGGGCTCGCGCCCCGCAGCCCGCGCCGCTGGCTCCTCGGCCCCTGGGGGCGGCTGGGCGACCTCGACCTCTTCCACGGCCTCGGCCTGCGCCTGCCGGCGCGCTCGCCGGTCCCACGGCTCCTCACCCTCCACGACCTGCGCGGCCTGGACGGACAGGAGTGGACCGACGCACGCTGGATCCGCCTGCGCAGCGCCCGCCTGCGCGAGACCGTGGCCCGGGCCGAGGGCATCCTCTGCCCCACCGCCTGGGGCCGCGAGCGCCTCTTCCACTTCTTTCCGGACTTCCCCCGCGAGCGCAGCGCCGTCGTCCCCCTCGGCGTGGACCTCGAGCGTTTCCGGCCGGCGGATCCGGAGGAGGCGCGGCGGGTCCTCGCCCGCCACGGGGTGGACCGCCCCTTCCTCCTCCAGGTCGGCCACCTCAATGTCCACAAGAACCCGGAGACGGTCCTCGAGGCTTTCGCCGGCTCCGGGGCCGCCGCCGCCGGACACCTCCTGGTCTTCGTCGGCGGCGCGGCGCCGGACTACCGGCCGCGCTTCGAGGAGGCGGTCCGGAGGAATCCCGCCCATGGGCAGGTCCGCTGGATCCCCGAGGTCCCCGCCGCCGACCTCCCCTCCTTCTACACCCTGGCGGAGCTGGTTCTCTTCCCCTCCCTCTACGAAGGCTTCGGCCTGCCGGTCCTCGAGGCCCAGGCCTGCGGGGCGGCGGGGCTGGTGAGCGACCGGCCGCCGCTGGCCGAGGTCGCCGGCGAGGCCTGGCCGGCGGTCCCCGCCCTCGACGCGGAGGCCTGGCGGCGCGCCCTGGACCGGATGCTCGTGGACGCCGCTCTCCTGGAGTCGAGCCGGCGCCGGAGCCTGGAGCGCGCGCCGCGCTTCGCCTGGGAGCGCATCGCCCGGGAGACCCTGGCGGTCCAGGAGGCCCTGGCACGAGGCCGCCCGCTGCCCTCCCCGGGCCTTGGACCGGCCCCCGACGGCGGCTAGCCTGGGCCGCATCACCGACGATCCTCATGCCGCGCCTCCGCCCCGCCGTCTCCCTCCTCCTGGCCCTCCCGGCCGTCTTTCCCGCCTGCAGCCTGACGGGCGACGAGGCCTGGAGCGGCTTCCACGCCCAGGCCGGGGCCGGCGGCTACCTCGTCGGCCTCTCGGGGGACATCCAGACGACGAGCGGCGCTCTGCAGGGAAGCTTCGACACCGACGCCATCGGCCAGGACGACGCCGTCCTCGGCGGCATGTTCGAGGTCCGCGCCGGGCTGGCGCCCCTGGAGCTCGGCCTGTCGGGCTTCGAGTACAGCCAGACCGGCCGCGGCACCTACACGGGCAGTTTCCTCGGCCAGAACTTCACCGGCGCGGTGCGCTCGGACTTCGAGATCACGAACTTCCAGGCGACCCTCGGCCTGGACGTGGTGAACACCGAGGTGGTCCGCGTTGGCGCCCTCCTGGGCCTCGACTACCTTTCCGTGGATCTGCAGCTCGACGACACCAGCGGGCTGACAAGCGCCCGCCTCGACGAGAGCCTGCCGGTTCCGGTCCTCGGTCTGCGCGCCGACGCCAGCCTCGGCGAGGACTGGCGCGTGGGCGGGCAGATCGCGGGACTCGCGGTGAACGTCAACGACTTCGACGTCACCTTCCTGGACGGCCAGGCCGGCGTTCACTGGGAGGTCTTCGACCACGGCGAGGTCTTCCTGGGCTGGCGCCTCCTGGACCTGGACTTCAAGGGGCCCCTCGACAGCACGACGGACGCCGACGTCGGCGTCCGCCTGAGCGGACCCTTCCTCGGTGTCGGCATCGCCTTCTGAGTCCGCCGCCCGCGGCCTCCCCTGGCGCCGCAGGGCCGGGCTCCTGATCCTCGCCGCGGCGGCGCTCCAGGCCCTCCTCCTGGTCCAGGGCTTCCGCGACAACCCCTTCGTCCGCTTCCCCCTCAAGGACGCCCGCGCCACCTGGGAGGAGGCCGGACGCCTGGCCGCGGGCGAAGGCGGTGGCACGCCCTTCCTCGGGCCGCCTCTGCATCTTCTCTTCACCGCCGGCGTCCGCGCCCTGGGCGGCGGTCTCGAGGCCCTGGCCGCGGCCCAGGCCCTCCTCCACCTCGGCACCCTGGCCCTGCTTCTGGCCACCGCCCGGCGCCGCTTCGGCCCGGGACCGGCCCTTCTCGCCGGCCTCTTCTACGCGCTGACTCTGGATCCGGGGTTTGCGCCCTCGCGGGTCCTGTCCATGTCCCTGGCCGCCTTCACGACGGTGCTGCTCTGGAACCGCTGGACGGCGCCCGCCAGCGGCCTCCGCGCCCACGCCGGCACCGGGGCCGCCCTGGGGGCGGCGGCCCTGGCCTGGCCGCCGTGGCTGCTTCTGGTCCCCGTCGCCTTGCTCCGGGCGGGCCGCGGGGCCGGCGGCCGCGCCGCCCTCGCCGCCGCCGCGGCCCTGGCCGCGGTCCTGGCTCCGGTCACCCTCCACAACCTCCGGGCCACGGGCGAACCCATCCTCGTCAGCGCCCAGGCCGGTATCACCCTGATGCACGGCAACGGTCCCGGGGCGAAAGGCGTCTACACCCCCGTCGCCGGGGTCAGCCCCGACCGCCGCTTCCAGAACCAGGACGCCCTGCGCGTGGCCCGGGAGCAGGGCGGGGCCGAAGGCTGGTCGGCGGCCAGCCGCTGGTGGGCCGGGCAGGCCCTCCGCACGCGCCTGGAGGATCCCGCCGGCACCCTGCGCCTCGAGGCGGCCAAGCTCTGGTGGTTCCTGAGCGCCCGCCACTACGGCGACATCTACCGGCCGACCGACGAGCGCGGGGAGGCCTTCGGCTGGAGTCTCCGGCTCCTGCCCCTTCCGGTGCCCTGGCTGCTCCTTCCGGCCCTGGCCTTCCTCCT
>JALUUN010000644.1 GCA_027021325.1 Planctomycetota bacterium | reverse complement strand
ATCCCCGCGGCGGAGATCCCCGCCTTCTTGCCCCCGGGCAAGTCAGCTGGCCGGGAACCGGCCCAGGCAGGTCCGGATCCTCCCCGTCCGCCCGGCCCGGACCCCGGCTTGAAGGGGACTGACGAACCCTGCCGCCTCCCCCTGAGGCGGCAGGGATTTTTCGTCCCCCCAGCAGGGGCCTCGCCGGCATTCGCGGCAGGACCTTCCGCCACCTCCCCCTACTGCACCTGGACCGGGCGGACTTCGCTCGCCTGGCCGGCCTGCGCCGCCTGGAACCAGACGAGACGGCCGGCGGCACCGGCGGGGATGGCGAGGTTCCAGGTGACCTCGCCCTGGGCGTCGGTCGGCACCCCGGGACCGACCTGCACCGCCGGCTCGCCGAGGGCGATGGTGATGCCGAGGGGCGGCACGAACTGGCCGCCGAGGCCGGCGAGGCTGTAGGCGAGCCAGGCCGACTCGTCGGGCCGGAAGCCGCGGGCCGTGAGGCTGGCACTGCCGCCGGCAGTCCAGACCGGATCCGGGCTCGCCTCCAGGCGGACGAGATTGCGGACCTCCAGGAGACCGGAGTCCGTGCCGGCCGTGCCGTCGCCGCCGGGCGCGCCGGCGAGGAGCTCTCCGTCGCCGAGGATCAGGCTCTGGCCGAAACGATCGCCCGGCGCAGGACTCGCGGGAGGAAGGACCTCCTCGCGGCGCCACTCGCCGAAGTTGCCATCGAAGCGCCAGACGAAGACCGCGCCGCTGTCGGGCTGCAGGGTGTCGGCGAAGGGTGCGCCGGCGGCGATGCGGCCGGCGTCCAGGGCGACGGCCGTGCCGAGTTTGTCCCCCGCCTGGAGGTCGGGAGGAACGATCTTCTCGGCCAAGATCCAGACGCCGCTTCCGGGGTCACGGACAAAGCGGTAGAGGGCGCCGGCGTCCAGAGCGGCCTCGTCGTCCTGGAAGCAGCCGACGGCCAGTTCGTCGCCGCGCAGGTCCACGGCGGTGCCGAAGAGGTCGCCGGCCTGGGCATCGCCGAGTGGCGCCTCCAGGACCGCGGTCTCGAGCCACTGGCCGCTCGCGGGATCGCGCTCGAAGATGTGGACGGCGCCGCGCTGGTCGTCGCCGTGGGCGCCGACGGCGAGGCGATCGCCCTCCAGGTCCAGGGCGACGCCGAAGCGCTCGTCGCGGATGGGGAGAGCGCTCTGGAGCTTCTGCTCTTCGACCCAGCCCAGCGAGGCGTCCCAGCGGTAGGTCCAGACCGCCCCGGCCTGGCTGGCACCGAAGAAGGGGGTCTCCGGGGCGCCCACGGCGGCGAAGTCCCCGTCCAGGGCGACCGCCGCACCGAAGGTCTCGCCGCCCGTGAGTTCCGAGGGAATCACGCGGCGCTCGGGCCTCCAGGTCTGGAGAGCGTCGTCCCAGGTGTAGAAGAGGGCGGCACCGGTGGCGAGCGGCCCGGAGAGCGGGGCGCCGGCGAGCAGGCGGCCGCCGTCCAGGGCCACGTCCTCACCGAAGCGCTCGCCGGGCAGGACGGCGGCCCAGGAGTGGACCTCCTGGTCCAGGCTCCAGGAGCCCGTGGCCGGATCCCGGGCGAAGACGAGGACCTTCCCGGTGTCGGCGCCCGCGGCCGAGTCGGCGCGGGGGACACCGGCGGCGAGGAGATCGCCGCTCCGGTCCAGGGCGCCACCCAGGAGGTCGAAGGGAACGCCCGAAGGGTCTTCCAGAACCGGACCTGGGGCCCACTGCGGGGCCAGGAGAAGGGCCAGGAATACGGACATGGGTGCAGAGGGGAGGGCCGACCGCGCCCACGAACCGCCCGGGGAGGCGGGGGCCGGTCCGCACCAGAATTCTACGACTTCCTGCAAGGAAGACGGCCGGAGTCCCGGTCACCTCCCGTTCCGGGATTAGAATGCTGACCTGCGGGTTCCGGTTGCCTCCTGGAGCCCGTCCCCCGGACCCTCCCACCCCCCGGCCTGCGGTCCGGCCCCTACAACGCCCCCGAAACACCGATCGCCCAACAACCCATGCTCCGGATCCGCCCCCTGAGGATCGCGGGCCTGGCGCTGCTCGCAGCCAGCCCGCTCCCTGCCCAGTTCCAGGACGCCACTCGTGCCCTTGGCCTCGGCAACGAGTTCTACGCCGCCGCCACCGGCCTGGGACTCGGCATCGCCGCGCCGGACGTCAACAACGACGGCCGCGTGGACCTCTTCGTCACCAACGGCTTCGGCCTGAGCCCGCACCTCTACCTGAACCTGGGCCCCAACCTGGGCTTCCAGCTCTCGGACAGCCTCCTGCCGCCCCTTCCGAGCGTCGAGATGAGCGGGGTGGTCTTCGCCGACTACGACAACGACGGCGATGTGGACCTCTACATCACGACCGACAACGAGTTCGCGGATCTCAACGGCGTGAACCCCGCGGACGGGCCGGCCAACCTCCTGCTCCACAACGAGCTCATGGAGAACGGCGGCGTCATTCTGCCGGGACAGCCGCTCTTCAGCGAGCGGGCCGCCGCCGCCGGCGTGGACGACCTTGCGGCCTCCCCGCTCGGTGCCTATCCCGGCCTCCGGGCCACCTCTGCCGCCTGGCTCGACTACGACCGGGACGGCTGGGTGGATCTCTTCGTCGGCCACGCGGTCTTGAACGCTTCTGGCGACGCCGCCAATGCCAACCGCCTGTACCGGAACAACGGTGACGGCACCTTCAGCGACGTCACCGCCCTGGCCGGCATCAACGACGGCAGCAACACCCTCCTGAACCGGCCGACCATGGCGGTCGTGGCCGCCGACTTCACGGGGGACCTGTGGCCGGATCTGTACGTGGTCAACGCCAACGACGACACGCCCTACTACCAGGACGTCTACTACATCAACAACGGCGACGGCACCTTCTCGGCGGCGCCGAACGCCGGCAACTGGGCCTCGCATTCCGGCTGGGGCCGTGGCATCGCCGCCGGCGACCCGGACCGGGACGGAGACCTGGACCTGTACATCGCCGACCGCTTCACCACCCCCAACAGCCCGACGCCGGGCAACGTGCTCCTGGCCAACATCGGCGGTTCCTTCCGCGGCGACTGGGCCAGCCGCCTGAACGTCAGCGGCGAGGACAGCTGGGGCACGGCCTTCGTGGACCTCAACTACGACACCTGGGAGGATCTGGTGGCCGCTACCGAGACCGGAAGCGGCGTCCTGGTCTTCGGCAACCTCAGCGGCCGCTCCTTCGGCGACTTCACCCAGATCGCCGGCATGGGAGAGCCGGGCGAGTACCGCGGCCTCGCCATCGCCGACCTTGACGGCGACGGCGACGAGGACATCGTGGCAGTGCGCCACAACGACACGCTCCGCGCTTTTCTCAACGAGGTGCCGTCCTTCTTCCCGACCCTGAGGATCCGTCTGGAGGGCACCCGCAGCAACCGCTCAGGCATCGGCGCCCGCGTGAGCATCACGACCGACCTGGGCACCTTCGGCACCCAGGTTCTCGGCGGCAGCAGCTCCCACAGTCAGGACTCCCTTGAGGTGGTCATGCCGGCGGCCTCGGCCAGCAACTCGCGGGTGGATCTGGTGCGCGTGGACTGGCCGAGCGGCCAGGTCTCGCAGATGCGCTACGTCCCGCCCGGAGGCATCGTTCCCTTCAAGGAGGACGATCTCGAGGAGTACGGCTTCGAGGACGTGACCGGGCAGGCCGGCGTCGCCGACGAGATGCACAACAAGTGGGGCGCCTGCTGGGCCGACTACGACGGCGACGGCGATCTCGACCTGTACGTGGTCAACACCGACGAGAACACCCTGTTCGAGCAGGTGGCTCCCGGCCAGTTCGTGGACGTGACCGCCCAGACCGGCGCCGGCGACCCCTACATCGCCATGCGCAACGTCTTCGCCGACTACGACCGGGACGGCGACCTGGACTTCTACTCCCACAACTTCGTCCAGTCCACGCTCTACCAGAACAACAACAACGTCTACACCGACGTGAACGCCCAGAGCGGCGCCGGCCTGCAGATGCCCAACGGCACCGGCATGTCCTGGGTGGACTTCGACAACGACGGCTGGCTGGACATCCATGCCGTCGGCTTCAACGACCCGGGCACCGACTGGAACGTGCTCCTCCGCAACAACGGCGACGGCACCTTCAGCGACGCCCAGCCCGGCTCGGGCATTCCGTACAACGGCGAGAGCATGGGCCAGCACTGGGTGGACTGGAACAACGACGGCTGGCAGGACTTCGCCCAGGCCGCGGTGCGCAAGCACAATGACGACTTCCTCTACGTCAACAACGGCAACGGCACCTTCACCGATGTGACCGTCTCCTCGGGCATGCTCGCCCAGATCGAGGATGGCTCCTCCGGTGCCGCCGCCGCCTGGGGCGACTACGACAACGACGGCTGGCTCGACCTGTGCCTCACCGAGGTCACCGTCGGCTCGGTGAAGACCCTGCCCAACCGCTTCTACATCTTCCACAACAACGGCGACGGCACCTTCACCGAGGTCTCGGAGGAACTCGGCATGTGGCCGCTGCCCACGGAGCAGTACGTGGACTTCTGGGAGGCCGGCTGGGCCGACTGGAACAACGACGGCTGGCTCGACCTCGCCATCGGCTGCGTCGGCCCGAACCTCTTCTTCCTGAACAATGGCGACGGCACCTTCACCGACATCGCCGCTGAGATCGGCGCCAACAACCTGGCCGAGGGCAAGGCCATCATCTTCGGCGACTACGACGAGGACGGCGACCTGGACTTCTACCTGGCCAACCGCGCCAACCTGCCGCCGGACATGATCGGCGGGCAGCTCTTCCGGAACAAGGGCGGCAGCAACCACTGGCTGCAGATCGAGCTCAAGGCCACGGTCAGCAACCTGGACAGCATCGGTGCCCGCGCCTGGGTCACGGCCGGCGGCATGACGCGCATGGCCGAGATCTCCGGCGGCCGCGGTCTGTTCTCGCAGGATTCGCCGATCCTGCAGTTCGGCCTGGGTTCGAGCACCGTAGCCGACACGGTGGAGGTGCGCTGGCCCAGCGGCCGTACCCTGACCTTGACCAATGTCGCCGCCGACCAGCGCTTGACCCTGGTCGAGCCCTGAACCGCGGCCGGCGCCGCTTGTGCGCCCCGGAGCCTCGCCGGCTCCGGGGCGCCTTCCGTTCCGGGCATCATGGGGGCATGCCGGCCGCCCTCCTCTTCGGCCTTCTGGTCTTTCCCCCCGGGCCCCAGGACCCGCCGCCGCGCCCGCAGCCCTTCGGCATCCAGGTGGTGGACCGCGCGACCGGCCGTGGCGTGCCGCTGGTCCTGTTGCGCACGGTCCACGGCATCCGCCTGTGGACCGACAACGGCGGCTGGGCCGCCTTCGACGAACCCGGTCTCCTGGGACGGCGGGTCTGGTTCTTCGTCGAAAGTGACGGCTACGAGTACCCCGCCGACGGCTTCGGCTACCGGGGCGCGGCCCTGGACACCCGCCCCGGAGGCCGGGCGCGGCTGGAGGTGCAACGCCTGCTGCCCGCCGAGCGCCTCTAC